>CAYTDR010000838.1:0-4022 GCA_964436185.1 uncultured Candidatus Obscuribacterales bacterium
AGTTTCATACAATCGCGGAACACATTTCACGAGTACTTGAGCGTCACAATGCAACAGAACAACCGTCTCTTGAGGATATACTTGAAGCAGATCGCTGGGCCAGACAAGAAGCTCAGGCTCTGGTGGCCAGTTGCGTCTAAACAGACATTGCATCCACAGACGGATCCGTTTAACTCAATCTCAACAAAGGAGATCTACACCGATGATAGGCACGAACACGAGGGTTACCGTAGTTGACCATCCATTGGTGCAGAAGACCCTGACGGAACTGCGCGATATGAACACTCCCTCGCACGAGTTCAGATCGCTCTCCTACAGACTCAGCTACTTCCTCGTTTACGAATCAATGAAGAACCTCAACGTGCGTAACGTTGGCGTCGAGACTCCAGTGGGAATGGGCAGCGGAGTCGTGTTGACCGACTACATCATTCTCGCTCCGGTTCTCCGAGCTGGATTGGTGCTTTCTGAAGCTGCTCAGCAACTGTTCCCCAACGTGCGTATATATCACGTCGGAATGAAACGGGATGAGGAGACACTGGAAGCTAAATCCTATTACGCGAAACTTCCTGAATCGCTGCCGCCGGACTGCCGAGTGTTCGTCCTCGATCCGATGCTTGCCACGGGCGGCTCCGCAGTAGCAGCCATCGGCTTGTTCGACAAATTGAATGTTAAACACATTCAACTCGTCAACTTCGTCGCCGCACCAGAAGGCATTGAACGAGTTCACAAAGCATTTCCCAACGTCAACATCGTGACCGCGTCAGTTGACAATCATCTCAACGAGCATGGTTACATCGTTCCCGGCCTCGGCGATGCCGGTGACCGAGTTTTCGGCACCTAATAGCCAGCAGCCAAACGCATAGAAAATGAGCCGGAAGAAACTCCTTCGGCTCATTTCAACACGTGCGAATGTTTTTCGCTGATTAGTCTTCTAGTTTGAATCCGACTTTCATGGTGACTTGATACTCAGCCACTTGACCGTCTTGAATGTTTCCGCGCATTTCGACTACTTCGAACCACTTCAGATCGCGGAGTGTCTTGGAAGCTCTCTTGACACCTTCGTTAGCTGCATCGGCAAAGCTTTTCGTCGAAACGGCGACAATCTCTGTTGTTTTATATGTTCCGGACATCTGTATCCTCCTGCGTTGGACCTTTTTGACTCTGACCAACAGTTTTATAGCCACTGAAAACCATGAGGAGCTAAGTGCCGAGAAGCTGTGACAAACCTTTACCCTGAACACTTGGCGGCAGTCGTTTCCAACAACTTGGAGCGCGTGCGTTTAAACGCATGATCATTGCAGCAATGCGAATAGAATCCGACCTGACAACAAAATAAGATGACCAGTTGAGATGGAGGCCAGCGGTGCGGCAACCTTCAGGAGTTAGGAAAGTGATTTTTGTATCGTTGTTGATTCTACTGGTAATCGCGGCCACGCTTTTGGCGGCGTTCTTCATGTGTGCACACCTGGTTTGCAACCTCTGCATCTACAAGAGCTACGAGGGACAGTCAGGGCAAGAAGCTTCGATTCACTATGCTCACATGGCTCTGATTCTTGCCGGCGTCCTCAAAGACGGAGACAAAGTAAGAAGAGCAAAACGACTTCTTGAAGCCGCGAAAAACGTGCGAATGTGTGAGGCGAAGCCTGTTTCAACTGCCTCTCGCTAACGTGATTTGATTGTCGAGCGCTGAAGCCTATGGCGATGGTGCCCGGTAGGCGCGTCCCTTCAGGCTGAAGGTCAGCTCGAACGAAACTCCCGGTTCTGAGACGTTCGGAATCGGAACATCCGAAAGACGAATCTCGATACCCTTGAGTTCGAGCTTATCTTCCTCTGGAGAGGAGGAGAGCTGCCAGCGCGCTTCTCGGTTGGGCCGCAGTTGACCGACGACCTTCACTTCGCGGTCATCCGGAACGGCACGATCGATGAAGTAACCGAGCACTGTCATCTCAACGGCCTCGACGAATTGACAGATCATTCCCGGGTCGGCACTTCGTAGAATGTCTTCGTCGCTGGAACGCCACTGAGCATCACTGACGATACCAGCACCATCGGTCAACTCGACTTTGGGAAGAGGTGGAATTTCCCCTGCTGCCATTAGTCCTTGCGGCATCTCGAACATCTCATCGTACCACTGCACCGCGATTTTGCCACCACCGGCAATACTGAGGCTTTGGTCTGTTCCTGTAATCAGCCCGTTGCGAAGCTTGATCCAGTCACTGGTCGTGAGAGTGAGCAAGAAGGAGTCTTCGATTACTTGCGGATTGCTCTGTTCCTGTTCCGGAATGACGACTACGGCACCGCCGCAGACTATCGAGCCGTCGCTGCCGGGTGGCGTTATCGCTGAAGGACCGCCGGTGGCTTCGCCCGCTTGCCATACAAGTAGCGCATTGGCCTGAGGATCGAGGTCGGTCAGCAAGCACAATGGTGCTTCTTCAGGCAGCTGAGTCAAGAGTTCCTTGTACATCGGTTTCATGGCGTTCAAACACTTCATGGTGATCGTTCCGCCCGCCAGTGTGACCATCATTCCTGGCACTTTGCCCTGAGGAACTTTGGCTAAGATGCTGTCTTCCATCTCCACAATCTCGTGAGCGCCGACAACTGAAGGGCGCGAGCGGTCGAGCCAGGGAGGGCACGGATAGTGGCTGAGACGGTGGCCCAATAGTCCGATTACTCTTGTCAGTCCGAACTGTCTGGCTGCCTTGAGTTCGTCTTCTGTGAGCATTACACAACTGAGAAGCGCATTGCCATCTTCCAGTCCGGCAATTCCGATCGGCTTGATAAATACGATGGCGTGGAACCTCGGATCGAGGAAGCCACCTTCACCGAACTCGAGAATGCCTCCATCGCTGATGAACTGTCCCTGACTGTTCAACTCACGCACGGTGAGGAAGAAGCCCAACGGATCCATCGGATAATCGATCGGTTCTTCACCTTGCTCTCTTTTTATGAAGATCGCCAGCTCTTTCTGTCCTCCGTTGATCAACCCTTCACTGACAAAGCTCCAGCACGAGAAATCTTCCTCGCCCTGATTCATTTCGATCAGGTTGATAACTACGGACAGCTCATTCGGCACTACTTCGAAACGTACCGGTGGCTCTGGCTTCTCCATCTCTGCTACTGGCGATCCTTCGCCGGCGGCGGACAGTTCCTCAAAAGACATGAATTGTTCTCCTCATGGATAGAAACTGCGACAAATAGAGTACCTGAGCGATCAGATTATAAGAAAGAAAAACCGACTGACTTACTAAATGAGCTCTGACTTTAGTGCTGCGAAGCTTGCCGCATGAATGTATGAAAAAAGAAAGAGAGGCCGGTCCCAAGATCGGTGCCCGACGCTCTCGTGTAAACTGCGAGTCGGCTGGTATCCGTGGCGGTACCGATTAACTCGGTAACCGCCACAGGTAATGAATTTAGCCAACCGTTGCCAATGCGGTCGTCGGCTTGCCGTTGGCGTAGCGAATTCCAAGAGCATCTTGAGCGATGATCAAACGCTGGACTTCTCTTGTACCTTCGTAGATGTTGAGTACCTTCGCATCTCTGAAGAAGCGCTCGACAGGATACTCGTCGGAGTAGCCGTAGCCGCCGAAGATCTGTACTGCGTTGTGACCGGCGCGATTTGCCGCTTCTCCACAGAAGAGTTTGGCGAAAGATGTTTCTAGCGTGTTTCTGACATCTTTGTTTTTCAGGTGAGCGGCGCGCAGATAGAGAAGTCTGCCGGCTTCGCATTCAACTACCATGTCTGCGATCATCGCTTGAACTTGTTGATGTTCGCCGATTGGCTTCCCGAAGGTGATTCTCTGCATAGCGTATTCCGTGCAAGCATCGATGCAACCTTGCACGAGACCGACAGCGCCGGCAGCAACCGAGAATCTGCCGTTGTCGAGCGCAGACATGGCTACCTTGAAGCCAGCGCCTACGGAACCAAGAATATTTGCTGCAGGTACTCTTACTTCATCGAGGAAGAGTGTAGAGGTGTCGGAAGCTCTGAGACCTAGTTTGCCTTTGATGGGAGCAGCGGAGAA
>CAYTDR010000839.1:0-4019 GCA_964436185.1 uncultured Candidatus Obscuribacterales bacterium
TTTAACCTGCTTGCTGCGCGCCACCAGTCATGAATGACTGTTGTATGCCGCCCTGGAGCATTGAAGGTGCTGCGGTCTGCGTTGATGGAAGCGGACCTACTTGAGGCGCGTTCGGATCTCCGGCCCATCCTTGCTGGTATTCGTCAGCCCAACTTGCTTGAGCTGCGAAGCAAAAGACGCTCAGCACACTGAGGAGTAACTTGCGCTGAATCATCGACAACCTCAGAGATCAGGAACATAGCAGCTATATTCCCGATTTTCCTGACGAAGCCCCGCCGCTGCCTAGCCTGCGACGTTGATAAGACCGGCGCAATCGCGTCTGGCACTCAACATGCGACCGTGCGAAACCTTAAGCAGATCGTAAAAGTTATTGCCATCCTCATTTGTATCGGCTAGGCCGGCGCTAAATGTGGCTAAGAAACTGCCATGGGCTCCGTTGAATTTCAAATTCAGAAACTCAGTTTGCAGAAAATCGAACGCCCCACTCAGCGACTCTTTAGTTTCGTCGTACGCAAGAAGAGTGAATCCATCGTAACCCAGCCTGCCTCGGCAGTCTTCGGCTTTGAAGTGAGTAAGCATCAGTTCACCGAGACTAGTGATGGCTTGCCTGAGAGGCTCTATACCTTGCGCGATTCGCATGTTGTCGATGTCATCGACGCACAGAAGGGCCAGAGTCATCGTTCGCTTGCTATGGCGCGCTTTTTCCAAAATCTGCAAGGCGGTTCTACAGAAAGCATCTTCATTGAGCAGTCCGGTGACCGGATCTTTGGCTAGTCGATCGTGCTCTCGAGCTATTCGATCTAATTGTCCGTTGATTCGAGTAAGCAACTCCTCGGTTAAGACTGGTTTCGTGAGAAAATCGTTGGCACCGGCTTGGAAGGCGGCTGCTCGGGATTCAGCAGATGTCTTGCCAGTCAAGAACAGGATTGGCAGGTTCTGCCAACTGCTATTTTCGCGAATGTTTCGGCAGACCTCGTAACCGGTCAGCCCTGGCATTATCACGTCGAGCAAGACAACATCCGGCTCGAATTCGGCAATCGCCTCCGTAGCCATGATGGGATAGTTTAAAGTTCTGACCTCGTATCCATGGGCGGTCAGGATTGTAGAGACGAACTGGCATAAGACCTCGTCGTCATCAATCAATAGAATGCGGTGTTTGTTAGACTTGCCGACTTGCAGCAGGTGTTTGATTGTTGCATCCAGTTGTATAGCAGAGACAGGAGCTGTCAGTATTTCCGAACAGCCGAGATAACTCAACTGGTTTCTGTCGGCTCTGGCGTGACTTGACTCGACTACCGCTATTGGGAGCGGCTGTCGGGAAGCTGCGCGTGCATCACTAGCCAACTTGCAGAGCACGGCTTCGGAGCCGTCTGTGAAATCCAGGACCATAGCATCATAACGTGATCGTTGCAGTTTTTGTGATGCGCCTGCTGCGCTCTCGAGAAGATCGACGTGCGCATCGGTCACCCCATATGTCATCTCTCGATAGTTGCTTTCTTTTCCGACCAACAGAATTTTGGTGACAGACTTTTCTGAAATTTCTATTGGTTTCTGCGACGCTACAGCCGCACGTACTGCCTGTTCTCCATCTGCAACCACACGGAAAACTTCCGACCAAATGACCTCCTGATCGGAAGAGTCCGGCGACGAGTCCACCATGCGGAGGAAGTGTTCCAGCTTGCGACCGGATTCGCCTACGGTAGGCCAGCCTAAAGTACCGGCAGTTCCGGAAATCGTGTGCGCGGTGAGAATGCAGTCGTTTAATAGATCCAGGTTTCCTGGATTTTGTCTCAGCTCGTTGACGTTTTTAACGATTGAACCCCAGTTGTCGGTTAATTCACGAGCGTAATTCGACTGCGCAATTTTCACTGCGTCCTTTGTCTCTAGCTTCAAACGTAGCCGTGAAAGCTGTTTCAACAAGGCTGACTGCGATTCCTCGGCATCGTCATCTGAATCACTCATTATCTGAGCGACTCCTTCCTGAATTACAAAAGACGTTCTCGCGTCAGCAGGTAGAAGACTTTCTATCTGTTGCAAGAACACTTCCGGAATTATTGGCTTCTTTATGATCAGCGACACTTTGAGAATGTTTCTGAGCCAATTAAACGTCTTCGCATCGCAGGCCGTGCCTGACACAAACACAACTGGGAGATTTCGACCGGAGTCTCTGAGCCTGGAAATCCAGCTCATTCCATCTTGACCAGGCATGCGAAAGTCGACGACGGCTAGAACCGTATCTCTTGATGAAAAAAGAGAGTTGGCTTCTTGCGCGTTGCTCGCTTCAACAGTTTTGTAGCCCCTCGCTTGTAGCAAGTTTGCAACGAGATTTCGGAACGTGGAATCATCGTCGACGATCAGGACGGACTTGCTCATTTGTATCTCCTTTTGCAGTACTGCCGGAACATTCAAGTCTAATACAAGAGCCTCCTGATGGTCGCAACCTCGTTGAGGGGATGATATCGACTAACCCAGCTTTTTTGATTTCTAAAACATCAAATTCCCGTCTGAATAGAAAAATGCATACCGAGAAATGTGAGTTCATGATTTGCTGTTATAGCAAGCATCTTGAAATCGGCGTCGTTACAGTAATCAGAGCCGCAACAAATCTGATTCCGCAGTTTTGAAATTGCCCAGGCTAATTTGGAAACATACCAGCGATGTTCTGCGCTGGAACGCTTCGCTGGTCATCTTCTTCCGTCGCTGCCTGGAAGTGAGCCAGTTGCGGCCCAACAATCTCAACTGCGAATTTGAAACCGAGGCGATGATTGAATGCCACTATTGGCGATGGCGGGCCGCTCGGATAGTATACCGATACCCACTAAGCAATCGCCACGAAATCGTTGCTTGGGATAAGCAGATTAACAGTGAGGATCACGCTTAGCCCAATCCGAATGGTACGAGTAGGAAATACTGCTCGATGCACCAAGTTTTTCATTTCACTTGAACCTGAACACGACGTGCCTTGTCTTACGAACCGCCGCTAGTCAATGGTTGTAGCGATCGGTAATGTAGAGATAGAACGTGATGCGGAACCTCATGAGATCAGCCCTCAGAGCCTGTTTTCGGGAGTGAGAATTGTGAGTCGTCCGCTTGGGATCGTCTGAAAATCTGACACATTTTCAAAGGTTAAGCAAAACTTTAGAATTCGACGCGTGTCTGATGCATATAGAAACGATCGAGTATCGATAGTAGTAGGTATTTTCGAAAATCAGAATTGTCCTACTATTGAAGGTGGTTTTGTCGATGATAGTCGCAAGATCGAGCACAACATCTGACTGAGGTAATGAATCATGTGCGCAGTAAGTCTGATTAAAAAGCCGAAAGTCGATACCCGTGAGCTCAGTGAGGAGTTTTCCACCGAATTCACTCTAGATGAGTTGAAAAGGCTCCACAAGGAACTAACCTCGAACAATGGACCAGCCAGGAGAGCGGAGTCTGCCGAAAGTCTTGCAAAAATATTGAGTGATACCGGTCTGCCCCGGGTGTTTAAAAAGCTCGATAACATTGAAAAGCTTGCGGTCAGTGAGGCGCTTTTCGATGACGGATTGAACCCCGAAAAGTTCAAAGCGAAATACAAGGAAGCTCCCGAACTAGGCACGCGCACAAGCTATCGTCCGGTCAATCTCATGTTGCGTCTCTTCCTTCGCTCTGGCACCAAGGGGCGATATGTTGTGCGGAAGCCTTTGCGAAAACGGCTTGCAGAGTTTGTAGAGCAACCGCTGGCGCCACCATCGAAAACTAAAGAGCCTGCAGCGCTCAAGATTCAGCCGAATCTTCGAATTCGGCTGACCAAGGGCGAGTTGCCCACATCTCATATCCAATTGCTGAATGCCTTTGCCAATGTCGTCTCGGACGATGTTTGGGAGTTGTCCAAGGTCAAGTCGCTTGAATCCTGCGAACAGGGACACAAGATCGGCGCTCTTCGCACACTTCTTAAATCCTTGAATGACACTCGTGAGATGCCAGAACAGGTGACAAAATTCTTGAGTCAGATCGAAGAGCGTTCCCGAGCCCTCGAA
>CAYTDR010000840.1:0-660 GCA_964436185.1 uncultured Candidatus Obscuribacterales bacterium
GGTGCTCACTCGAACCAGGGTTCCTTCCTCCAGCTCTAGCAGCTCTCCGTCTACCTGCATCTGTCCTCGACCTTTGACGACTATATAGCATTCCTCGTTCTCTTTATGTTGATGATAAAACGGCACTGCTCTTCCCGGCGGGAGCTTGTTCATCGATATCTGCATGCCACTCAGACCGAGCAACTCTTTGATGAAAAGCTTGCCTCGGGACTTCCTCTTCAAACTAGGGACTTCCAATTCGAAGGTATCGAGCTCTTCCAGGGGACCGCAGTATATAGCGGAATAGTTCTGGCCTTCCAGTTTTTTGACGTTCGCTTCTTGCTCAACGGGCATAATGTCCTCCAATATTTTGATTTGCCAGACGGGATCGAATCGAGGAGGGTGCCCACTGCAGCAGAACGAAATCCAGTTACAGCAGTACAATGTGAGGACACATCGAACTGATCTGTTCGAATCGGACCAGCAAGCCTACTCGCTTTTGAATAAATGAAAGATTCACCAACAGGACGGAGAAAGTCTCAGAATCACCGAATTCCAGACGATATCGTATGTACCACTATCGAACAAGCCCCGATATACCAACCCTTCCGACCACGAGCAGACTTAGTTGAATCGTCGGAGCGCCGCTCAATAATGTACCACTTAGTATATAATAGAACG
>CAYTDR010000840.1:670-4017 GCA_964436185.1 uncultured Candidatus Obscuribacterales bacterium
GGAGTGCTTTGCCGAGTCAAGCATTTTGTACCGAGCAGTAAAAAAATGCCAAAAGGAAGACCACGACAGTTCGACATAGATGAAGCGCTTGAAAAAGCAATGTTTGTCTTCTGGAGAAAAGGCTATCGCGGGACCTCTCTCGATGATCTAACCGAGGCAATGGAGATCAACCGACCGAGTCTCTATGCTGCTTTTAAGGATAAAGAGATGCTCTTTATTCAGTCGATCGATCGATACAGGTCGCTTTACCTGGCGGCACCGGCCAAACGCTTGCTCAACTCATCGAACCTCAGATCAGGGCTCGAGGACTTCTTCAGCGACATTGAAAAAATATTCCTCAACGAAAAACATCCACCTGGGTGCATGATCGCATGCCTTCTTACCGAACATTGCTGCGATTCACCGGTAGTAAAGGGAAAACTAGAGGAATGCATTACTCTAGCTGATTCCACCTTCAAAGATGTTTTTGAACGACATCGAGCCCAACTCGGTTCCGAAATAAAGCCTAAAGCTGCTGCCCGGATGCTGACTACCACTCTGCATGGAATGGCAATTCGCGCCCGTTCCGGAGCGAGCAGAAAAGATTTCATGGTAATTGCCGACACCTTTATTGACCTGATCATCGCCAGCAGAAAATGACTGAATCTAGCATGCAACTCAGCGACAAACAACCGGCGGTCAAAGCCGATGAGATCGACGGATTCGTGCACGTTCGCGGCGCACAGGAAAACAACCTGAGGACCATAGACGTCGACATCCCAAGGAATGCTCTCGTTGTCTTCACAGGCGTGTCCGGTTCAGGCAAATCATCTCTTGCCTTCGACACCATTTATGCCGAATCTCAGCGACGCTACTTCGAATCGATTGCACCTTATGCCAGACGTTTAATGTCTCAGCTTCCGGCGCCACGGGTAACGGAGATTCGAGGTCTTCCACCAGCGGTGGCACTCGAGCAACGTCGAGCAGAAGCCACCACTCGTTCTACTGTCGGTACTCTCACAACATTATCCAATCTCCTCCGGATGCTCTTCTCCCGTGCTGGCGCTTACCCGGAAGGAGCAGAGCGTCTTGATTCGGATGCCTTCTCACCTAACACTCAAGCAGGGGCATGCGACGCATGTCATGGTATCGGTCTTCTACATGAGGTAACGGAAGACTCTCTAGTCCCAGATCCTTCATTGACTATAAGAGAGGGCGCGATAGCCGCATGGCCTGGCGCCTGGCAAGGAAAAAATTTAAGAGACATCCTACATAATCTAGGCTATGACGTCGACAAACCTTGGAGAGAACTCTCTCGCAAAGACAGGGATTGGATTCTATTCACCGATGAGAAGCCAGTTGTAACTGTTCACGCAGAGAGAGAGGCGCACCGTATACAGCGGCCCTACCAGGGGACATACATGAGCGCCGCCCATTATGTTCTCCACACCTTCGCCAACACTAAAAGCACCACTCTGCGTAAACGAGCGTCGCTCTTCATGGAGTCGAGAGGTTGCACTTCCTGCGGTGGCAAACGGTTAAAAGCCAGTTCGCTCGCGGTTCGTTTCAACGGGTTTGACATAGCAGATCTAGGGAGAATGCCTTTAGGCGAACTCGCTCGTTTACTCGCCATGCCTGAAGCGCATAACTCGGAGAATGCTGACAGTACCACCGAGGTTGCTCGACTGATTATCGGTGACCTCATAGATCGCGTAGCCCTGCTTACCAACCTCGGCTTGGATTATCTGTCGATGGACAGAAGTACACCCACCTTGTCGTCCGGCGAGCTGCAGCGTTTGCGATTGACCACCCAACTTCGCTCCGGATTGTTCGGCGTAATTTACGTTCTGGACGAACCGTCTGCCGGTCTGCATCCGGCAGATACGGAATCACTGTTTGAAATGCTCAAGCAGCTGCAGCAATCCGGCAACTCGCTTTTCATAGTGGAGCACGAGCTGGACATCATCCGACAGGCTGATTGGCTTGTGGACATCGGTCCGGGAGCGGGTGAACGAGGAGGAACTCTTCTCTACAGTGGCCCTGTTGCCGGTTTAGCTGACGCTGAACAATCGGTCACCAGACAGTTTGTATTTCCAGATACGTGCAAGTCGGACGAGGAACAGAAAAGACCTCCGAAGAAAGCGCCTGCGAAGAGCAGCAATAGCACTTCCGGCAACAAATCAAAAGATCCTGACGGCTGGCTGCGTTTGCGAAACATTTACAGACATAACTTGCGTGACCTCGATGTCGAGTTTCCACTTGCAGTTCTTACGGCAGTAACAGGCATTTCCGGCTCCGGCAAGAGTACGTTGATAAGCCAGGTTTTGGCTGACATCATGAGTACAAAACTGGGAAGCAAAATATCAGAGACGGTGGATTCCGAGGACGAGGAAGGTGAAGAAACCGATGATCCTATTCTTGATGGTGAGCATCCACCCTCTCTGGAAGGTGGTGAGTCAATCCGGCGTCTAGTTTGCGTAGACCAAAAGCCGATTGGAAAAACTCCTAGATCCAATCTCGCTACGTATACGGGTCTCTTCGATCACATTCGAAAGCTGTATGCCACTACGGATGAAGCCAAGAAACGTAAATATAATGCCGGCCGATTCTCGTTTAACGTTGCCGGTGGTCGTTGCACCACTTGCGAAGGCGAGGGCTTCGTCTCTGTAGAGCTGCTATTTCTGCCGAGCGTTTATGCTCCTTGTTCTAGTTGTCACGGCACCAGGTACAATCCGGAAACGCTGGAAATTAAATACCAGGGTCGCAATATTGCAGAGATACTGGAGCTGACCGTCGAGGCAGCCTGTGATTTCTTTGCATCCATTCCATCGATAGCTCGATCCCTCAAAACGTTGAGTGATGTCGGTCTGGGATATTTGTCACTGGGTCAGCCTGCAACAGAACTCTCCGGCGGCGAAGCTCAGCGCATCAAGCTGGCCACTGAGCTGCAACGAGTTCAACGAGGCGATGGTCTCTACCTGCTCGACGAACCGACAACGGGCCTGCACCCTGCTGATACGAAGAAGCTTTTGACTCTGCTGAAAGAGCTAGTCAAGGCTGGCAACACAGTCATTGTCGTAGAGCATGACATGGACTTGATCGCCGCGGCCGACTGGGTGATTGACATGGGACCAGGAGCAGGGTCTCAGGGCGGCAAGATAGTGACCGCCGGACCACCACATGAGGTAGCACAATGTCTAGCGAGCCGAACTGCTCCATATCTTAAAACAAGACTTGCCGAGAGCAGCCTACCGATAGGTTAGCCATTCCCGACAAGTTTGGAAGGATCAAGGATTCGTTTACTTCGAACTATCAGCCTCGTCAGCTTTTGACTGACTCAAGCCGCCAGCTTCTCATGAAATCCGGTT
>CAYTDR010000841.1:0-4012 GCA_964436185.1 uncultured Candidatus Obscuribacterales bacterium
CTTTCTCCAACGCCATGGGGCAAAATGACATCTCTTCGAAATCGTCAGTGGATGGATAAGCTCCTACGTCCGCGCCCTCCGGGTCCGAACCGTTCATCGTCTGGTACAGCTCCCTGAAATCGGCTGGGAGTTCGATGCCGAATAGCTCTTGTGCCGAAGCGAGTTCCTCTGATTCAGCCGGACCCTGGATGAGGTCGGCCTTATCGGGAGCGTGCTCTTCCAACCAGGTCCAGATCCGTTTCCATGATTCTGCCACACCCATGACGACTTCCTCCTGCCCTTCGTGATTCCGTATTGATACCCTGCGCAATTCAAAGCAAACCACCTGAGTGGTAATTCACCAGTCAATAGAGTCGTATTATGTTGGCAAATAGATGCTCCGAAAAGATTTGCGACGATTTTGGACTCGATATTTAAATTTGACACCGGCTTTCCAGTGCTCTGCTGTTGTCAATCAAACGGTTAGCGATTCGGCTCATATGCTCTTTGTGTTATTGCGATTCTGATCGCACCGGCAAATTGAGCTGCCGGTCAAGGTTTGCTTGTTGCCAATGCGAAAAGATTAGATGCTCGAGAGAGCAAAAGTTTTCGCGAGCTGTAAAAATCATGCTATTTGGAGACTCATAGTTGTCGCAATGGGCATTCTAGTAACCTGCCAATCGTTGGGAAAATCGTATTCTGCCAGACCTCTCTTTAAGGACCTGTCGTTTGGCGTGGAGGAGGGCGAGCGGATCGGACTGATTGGTCCGAACGGTTCGGGCAAATCGACGCTGGTTAAGATGCTTGCCGGGCTGGTTGAGCCGGACGAAGGCACGATCATCGCTCGCAAGAATTTGAGGGTGAGCTACATTGCTCAAGACGATGCGTTCAATCCTGATTCGACGGTAGAAACCGTAGTCAATGAGGCATCACATGCGGTGCCTTTCGAGAATCATGTGCGCGAAGCATCCGTGGACTCGACTCTGAAACTTCTCAAGTTCGATAACAAAACAGAACAGATTGGCGCACTCTCGGGCGGATGGCGAAAACGTCTGTCCCTTGCCTGTGGCTTCGTTCAACAGCCGGACCTAATGATTCTCGATGAACCCACCAACCATCTGGATCTCGAGTCAGTAATCTGGTTGGAGGAGCTCCTTTCTTCCACTCGCTTCTCCTTTATTCTGGTAACACACGATCGTGCCTTCCTCGAGTCTGTCTGTAATCGAGTGTTTGAGCTCAACCCACGATATCCGCAAGGGTATGTCAGTCTAAAAGGCTCCTACAGCGAGTTCCTCGAGCACCGCCAGGAGAAAATCAGCCAGGAGCTGAACCTCGAGCAGGCTCTAGCCAGTAAAGTCCGGCGCGAGATTGCCTGGCTGCAACGTGGTGCCAGAGCGCGACAAACCAAATCCAGTGCCAGAATTGAAGAAGCTCAGCGTCTGATAGACGACCTACAGGACGTGAAGACGAGGAACAAGGAGGTTCGCATGGGGCTGAGCTTCCAGACCTCCGGTAAGAAATCGAAAGAGTTAGTTTCAATGAAGGATGTGAGCAAGTCGTTTTCCGACCGCACTCTATTTGAAGGTCTCGAGCTGCTGATCCAGAACACAACCCGCCTTGGCGTTGCTGGGCGAAACGGAAGCGGCAAAACCACTTTGCTGAAGATCATCATGGGTGATACCAAACCAGATGGTGGCACTCTCAAAAGAGCAGAGGATCTGAGGATTGTTTTGTTCGATCAGAATCGCGCCCAGCTTGATGAGAACAAGACTCTACAAGAAGCGCTGGCCGGTGACGGAAACTCTGTCGAATATCGCGGTCGAGCAATCCATGTGGCTACCTGGGCAAGAAGGTTCCTCTTTCGTGATGACCAGCTGCGGATGCCGGTCAGCTATCTTTCGGGCGGGGAAAAATCGAGAATTCAGATTGCCAACCTGATGCGACGAGAAGCCGATATTCTCATCCTCGACGAGACTACCAACGATCTGGATATCTCCTCTCTGGAGGTGCTGGAGGAAAGTTTGGAAGACTTTCCCGGCGCTGTAATTCTGGTAACACACGATCGTTTGATGCTGGATACGATATCAGATGAAATCCTGGTTCTGAGCGGTGATGGCGGGTGTGAGATTTTTGCTGACTATGCGCAGTTTGAGAAGCACATCAAAAATGTTGCTAAAGCGACTGTGAAAACCGCTGCCAAAGAGAAGAAATCAGCCAAGGTATCTCGTCGCAAATCGGGACTATCTACGCCTGAGCGTCGAGCGCTGGAAGCGATGCCTAAAAAGATCGAGGAGATCGAGGAGAAGATTAGCTCGCTGCAAACGCAGATGAGCGCTCCGGATGTCGCTTCCAACTTCGCTCGGCTGGAAGAGATGGTTCTTCAGGAAAGTGCGCTCAAAGCAGAGCTAGAGCAACTCTTCGAACGCTGGCAACAATTGGAGGCCATCGCCGAGGGCGAGACTAAATCGGACTGATTGCACATTTGGGTAATTTCGCTGGTTCTATTGTTCAGCGCCACAGTGCAAATGGTCCCGAAAAACGGGATGGCGCTTAGATTCAGTTAGCAAAGCTCTCTGCTGGCTGTATGCCGTTGCAATTCGACATTAATCGAGCCAGGCGCGCCTTAACCTCTGAGGCTGCTAATGCAGACAGCATGGCGTATCCGGGTGTTGTTGCCTGGGCGAAATCGATGCCCCCTCAGTGATATACTGAGACTGCGGCCGACTTGCTTTCATCAGCGGTCCTGACGCTGGACGTCGGCTCTTGATTGGCATTGGACAAGCACTTTAAACTTTACCGGTAGGAAAAATGACAATCACTAAGGATGTAACGATCTTCATCGCCGAGGACCATCCAATCTCTTTGATGGGCCTGAAGATGATGCTGGAAGAGACGGCACACTTCAAGATCATCGGAGAGGCAGAAGATGGCAAAACGGCTGTTGAGAAAGTCCTTTTGGAGAAGCCTGATGTTGTCATGATGGATCTCGGGCTTCCTGAAATTGATGGAATCGAGGCGACAGCGCGGATCAAAGAACAGCTTCCAAGCACCAGGATTCTCATTTTTACGGCCGCTGACGATGACGATTCTATTTTTGATGCGCTCAAAGCAGGAGCCGATGGATACTGTCTCAAGAGTATCTCGAAGGACAGTCTGGCGACTGCTATTCACTCGGTGATGGCTGGCGCTGCCTGGTTGGATCCTTCGATAGCCAATAAAGTTTTGCGGGCGCAGATCGCTCGCAAAAGTGAGGAAGCGCAAAAGCCCAAGACTCCCGATTTAACTGACAGCAAGCTGCGCCTTCTCGCGCTTATCGAGCAGGGAAAGTCTTTCGACGAGATATCGAACGAGCTTGGAGTCAACGACGCACTAGCTAAAGGACTGCTCAATGAACTGATGAAGCAGCTCCAGGGACCGACCATTGCTGCGAAGTCCAGTCCCTTTGCCTCGAAGAAGCAGGTGACGCGCAGTCTGGGCGATGGAGATTTGATCGCTCAGCATTATCGAATCGATAGTCAACTGGGGTTTGGTGGCATGGGCATGGTATTTAAGGCTCGCCACACGATTATCGATCGGACGGTGGCAATCAAGACGATGCATGAGCACCTGGCCACGGACGAGAAGATTCTTGCCAGATTCCTGAATGAGGCACAAGCTACAGTCTCAATTTCTCATCCGAACCTCGTCAGTATTTTCGATTGTGGTTTGCATGAGGAAAGAATTCCATACATGGTTATGGAGTTTCTCGATGGATGCAGTCTCACGGAGATGCTCGATAGCCTGGGCAAGCTGTCGGTGTCTCGAGCATCTCGAATCTTCCTGCAGGTTTGCAGTGCTCTGGAAGAAGTTCACAAGCGTGGTGTCGTGCACCGAGATTTGAAGCCGTCCAATGTCATGTTAATCGAGCGTGATGGCAATCCTCACTTCGTTAAGCTCGTCGACCTCGGCATTGCAAAGATTCTCGAGGACTCTAGCAGAGGGCTGACCCAGACTGGAGAGGCGATCGGCTCTCCACCATATATGAGTCCGGAGC
>CAYTDR010000842.1:0-4008 GCA_964436185.1 uncultured Candidatus Obscuribacterales bacterium
AGGTTGGTTTTCCTAGTGCGGAACAGCCTGAGCGCTCGATTGAGAGTGTTGCTCACTTCCCTGTAGCAATCCCTCAATAACAGGCACCTATGCAGCCTGTTCAACAACAGATTCAACAGCAGCCCATTGCTGCGCAAGACGGACCTCCAGTACTTCCAAATCTTTCTCCTCAAGAACAAGCCGAAATGAATCGCATGATCCAACAATCGTGCGCTGAAGCGGGAATTCCTGCATCGAACCCAGCTCCGCAGGGTGACCTCTATGCTCGCATCGGAGCTCCTCCTTTTCCACTCAATCTTGTCCCCGAGCAGGCAATGAAGGGCTTCATCAAAGGTGCTAGAGACAGGAAGCCTATTGCTCCCAAACCACAAAGCTTCGGTTCCTGGCACGGAGACATGGCAGGACCAGTAGCGTCCGGATTACCGACAGCGTTACCGGCGGCGGGTTTCAGAAGCTACAGTCAAATGGGTAATGGTTTTAAGAAATATTCGAGAGTGCCTGCACAGTTGTCGCACAAACATCAGAGTAGTCACAGTCACAAGTCTCACTCATCGATCGCTCACAGCGTTCCCAAAGTGAATCGTGGAATTGCTCGCAGGCCCAAGAGCGAATCGCCTTCCATAAGTATGGCGCAGGTCACCGTCTACGAATATCCGCCCTATCACAGCGATCTGCATCTCGACGCCAGATAGATATAGATCAGTTCTGTTTTGATCTTCTGCATCGTATGCATCAGGTTCCTGCATCGTGGTGATATCGTATTTTTCGGTTTTCGGGCGAGAAGTGATAATCAGGACTGCATTGAGCGACTGCATGACTGCGCGACTGCGAAATAGTTGTGCGCGTTACCACAGAAAATCGATCGTAAGAGAGAGTTGACGACGCGAAAGGACAACCAGCTTCGCATTCGAAGCATGCGACGATAGACCCGGCAGTGGTCTATGTCTCGTCTGGGAGGCGATTGTACGTTATATTCTTCGGATGAGGATCCGTATGAACGCCGGCCTTCTCCATCTTAAATCCGGAAAGTCTCAACTGGTCCTGTTTGTCCAAAATTCGCTTCATGCGGATAAATACGTCAAACAATCCACATTGCTCGCTTTTCATTTCTAAGTCAGGAATAATGGCGGTGAGGATATTAATGAACAGGCCAGAGAAGAAGAATAGTCGACTGTCCACCATGGAAATCCATGGTGAGAATGCTTGGACGGCTCTTCAATCGGGCGACCTGAAAACAGCTGAGAGCGAGTATGAGTTAGCGATTGCAATAGCGAGAGAGATTGGTAATCTCGCGACAGTGGCAATCTACTCGAGCTATTTGGGCGTAGTCTTTCTTGGTCAAAACGATACTCGCTCGGCCGAGCAGCAGTTGAACGAGTCGATTTCAATTGCCAGCTCGATGGATCTTACTGAAGTTGAGGCACATGCCAGGCTGATCTATGGTGAGCTCCTGAAAGATTGCGGGCGTTCTGAGCACTCGAGTCAACAGTTTCTTGATGCTCTCGATCTATCGATAAAGCTGGATGATCATGCCGGAGCTGAGCTGGCTCTGAGCAATCTGGGCAGGCTGTATCTAGAACGCGGCTGCACGGAACTGGCGATTGAATGCTTCAGGCGGGCATTGGATGTTCGAGAAGACACCAAGGACAAGGCCGCGCTTTTGGGTAGTCTCGGCCTTTGCATGGCTGAGGTAGGCAAATTCGATAAAGCCATCAATTACTATAGAACGGCTTATTTGGAAGCCGAGTTCGATGATGCGATCCATACAATGGCAATCTGTTGTGGAAGCGAGGGCAACACTCTTTTCGAGATGCAGTCCTATCAGGAAGCTCTCAATGCTTACGAGAAAGCGCTTCAGCTCTCCAGGCAGGCGGGTGATGGGCGCCGTGAAGGAATTTGGTTGGGCAATATTGGTACCACCTGGCTCAAATTGGGAGATGTCGAGAAAGCTATTCAGTTCTGCCAGGAAGCTGTTGAGATCGCGCGCCGATATGCCGACTCTCAGTCCGAGGCCGCTCACATCGACAGTATTGGAGATTGTTTCCTCGCAAAGGGCGAGCTGAACAAAGCCTACGATCGCTACCAGGAAGCGTTGGAAAGAAGCGAAGAGACCAGCGATAGACTGGGACAGCGAATCTACCTGACAAACATCGGACGGCTCTTCGAGCGGATGGGGCAATTGCAGCCGGCTTTTGATTATCTCGCCCGAGCGGTCAGTTTATTCGACGATCAGCGTGCGAACATTAAAGCAGATGATTTGAAAACTAGTTTCGCCAATCGAGGCGGCGACCTTTACAAAGATGTCGTTCGCGTGTGCTTGGCACTGGGAAAACGGGTGGAGGCACTGGAGTATGTTGGACGCGCGAAGTCACGTGCGCTTCTCGATCTCTTGAGCAACTCGCCGATCGACATTTCCATTCTCTCGGAATCGCAAGATGAAGGGCTCCGGAAGCTGATTCTCAAGGAAAGAGAACTGCGAGAGCAAATCGATCACCTGGAGAGAGTCTTCTATCAGAGCGGTGGTTCTTCCTCATCGGAAGGGCACCGAGGTGGCGTTTACTCAATCGATACGGCTAATGGGTTGTACAGCAGTTGGCGAGATGTCGTCGGGCAGCTGCGACTCTGCCATCCGAACTATGCCACGCTGGTATCATCATCGACGCTTGGATTCAGCGAGATCAAACGTCTGTGGACTGGTGGTGACGGACAGCTTTCGCCTGAAACTGCTATCGTCGAGTATTTTTGGACCGATGACTATCTCATGGCCGCCTCGATCAGTGCAACATCGGAGGAGCCAGTCGTACACATTCTCGCTGAAGAAACCGACAGAGAGTCACTCACCACGGATGTAGAAACGTTCCTGGAAATGTCGTCTACTGAAGGATGGGAAGTGCCGGTCAGCCTGTGTCGCCGGTTGTTCGAGAATTTGCTGAAACCCGTGCTGGAAGGCATGCCTAAGAACGTAAATCGCTTGATGATTGTTCCTCATGGCAGTTTATTTCACCTGCCGTTCGCGGCGTTGCATGATGGTACCGGCTACTTGTGTGAAAAATACGCCTTCAGTTACCTGCCTTCCATAAGTCTGATTCCGGTATTATTCAGAACAGCCTCGACTCAGACAGACAGCACCAGTAAGTCGAAGTATCTTGTATCAGCAATCAGCGACTACTCCGCAACACGCAGGGATGGACTCGTATTTAGTTCTACATTGAGGTCGGCTGCAGGACTCGATGATCTTAGTTACACGGTGGAAGAGGCTCGATCTATTCTGAAAGTCGGCGAAGTCGCATCCACCGAAGCGCGGCTCCTGACCAATGAAGAGGTCAAGCAAAACCTTGCCACTCTATTTGGTGAGTACCCTGTTGTACATTTTGCTGGTCACGCCATCTTTAATCCCGAAGAGCCAATGGCATCGGGTTTGGTGCTATCCGACGGCACTGTGCTGACAGCCGCCTCGATTCTCGAGCGAAGTTCCTTAAGAACGAACTGCGGGCGATTACTGGTATTGTCAGCCTGTCAGACGGGAGTCAACTTGGTCACCCCTGGCGGTGAAATTTTGGGACTGGCCCGAGCACTCATGTATGCAGGAATGCCAAACCTGGTATTGTCACTGTGGGAAGTGGCAGATCGTTCAACATCAGACCTGATGCAGTCCTTCCACTCTCTCTGGAAAGCTGGAGAACAGTCCATCGCACAAGCCCTGCAACAAGCACAGAAAAAAGCAGTCGCAAGCGGTCAACCGATTCACGCCTGGGCACCGTTCATCCACTTCGGTATCGACTAACCCGCGCCACCACACGTGATGGGCACCGCATCCAGTGTCACGGTGCCACAGGCACGATTGCTTCCGGCACCAAATTCGATCCGTCCAGCTTGAACTGAACATTCACAATGATACCTGCGTTCTCCACTGAAGCCAATGCATACTGACCACCAGCAGCCACCAAAAGCTTCTTCCTAGCTAACTCGCATTTCGCTCTCTCCTGTTGTCTGACACTCTCCACATGA
>CAYTDR010000843.1:0-4003 GCA_964436185.1 uncultured Candidatus Obscuribacterales bacterium
GAAGGGATGCTGATGAACTTTCATCTACCATCATTCAAAAAACACTACCTCACTTATGCACGCAAGTCAGAGATGGAGAACTGGACCACGTCGGATAACTGTACGAACTAAGCAAAACAGAGCATGAGGATAGGTACAATCGCCGAACCGAAAGACTTCTTAAATCCGCGAAACTTCCCACAGGCAAACGTCTTGAGAACTTTGATTTAAGTCACGTTCCTGGACGTTCACCGACTCGTGTTTGTCGCTGTGATTCCATCGTCACTTTTTTTCCGGAATAGTCACGAATCCTCGGATTGCTGCACGTGGTCAGCATATTCGCGCCTTACGTGCTTAGCGCTTCACAGGCATGAAACTATTAGTAGTGCCCTACGATGCCGTATCGGTCAAATGTAATGTTGACCCGAGGGAATTCTTTCTTCACTGATTGATACTGTTGGTCGCTTAATTGAAGGCCGCTTATTGCCAGCTTCTTCAATCTCTTCAACTTATGAAACTCAAGCAAGCCTTTATAGGTAACGGGATCGTTGTGAATACCTAGCTGTTCGAGTGATGAGTTGAGAAGTGTGAGAAGTTTAGCATCGTAAAGTCCGGACGCTGAGAGCACAAGACGTTTCACTTTCTGAGCGCTCGCAAATTCTGTAAGTTGTTTTGGAGACAACTTGAAATTATCTAGCTCAACTTGAGGCGTCGTCGTCAGACATTCAACGCATTCATCGGACAAACGGATACCTTTGGCGGCGTAGACTGACAACGTTTTCAACTTCAACCCTTGCATGGCCTTAAAGAATTCGATGTCTGGTGCTTTCTTGAAGTATACTTTCAGACTCCTGAGCTTTGGCAATTTTTTGAGAGTTCGAATGCCTTCATAGGTTATGTTCTCATCACCGAGATCGAGCCATTCCAGTGATTTGATGTGCGACAACGTTTCCAACCCTCTGTCAGTGATGCTCGTACCTGAGATATTTAAACCAATGAGAGGGAGCTTGACCAGATGGATAAGGGCTGCATCAGTAACTTTTTTGCATCGATCGAGATGTATGATCGCCAGGTTTGGCATCTTCTCCATGTGAACGAATCCAGCATCCTCCACATCAGTCAGGTTGAGATCGATGTAGTTGATTGGTAGATCGGTAACGTACCTCAATCCGGAACCATCAGTGCCGGACTTACTCAGGTTGAGTTGCCTGATATCTTTTCGACCTCGCAGGAATTTAAGGGCTTCATCAACCTCCATGTCATTGGGGGTATGTGCCATCAGATTTTCGGGACTGCCCTCATATCTTATTCGCCTGAAGACGACTTCCGGTGGGGCCTCATCCAGAGAAGCAGTCGCTTTGTCGAAAGTTTCTCCTTGAATTTTCCTAAACGTTCTGGACTGTTGCGCGGGTGAAACTTCCTGCGATTGCGAACGCATCAAAGATATTACGCACCACCCAAGCACGACTGCACATATGGTAACAGCAATAACTCCAAATTTTGTCGATAGCGTTGTTTCTGCAGGCTCAACCATTGGTGTTGAATCCGAACCATCGAAAAGCTCCTCATGCTTCACAGCGCTATAGTCTAGCTCAATAGCAATAAGACTGGACTTTAGTGCATGCATGTCGGGAAAGCGATCGTTTGGATCCTTCTCAAGGCATCGCCTGACGAGTGCCTCCAGGGCCGGTGGCGGAGGTTCGCCCTGGTAACCGTCCCTCATTGCCGGCACAGGCTCCGTGACATGTTTACTAATCAGCTCGAGAGCGTCGATTCCTTCGAATGGTACACTACCAGTGAGTACTTCGAACATCAAACATCCGAGAGAATAAATCTCGGAGCGAGCATCGAAGCGAAGCCCATTTACCTGGTCTGGTGACATGTATCTGGGTGTACCGACAAGCGTCTTTCCCTGGAAACTTGTGGAATCTTGATCCGACATCATGGCTGCGATGCCGAAGTCGATCACCTTCGTTTTGGAAACTCCGTCGATTTCAGTTACCAGAATGTTGGAACATTTTATGTCGCGGTGGAAGACGTTCGCATCATGTGCGTGAGCAAGTGCGTCTGCAATTTGAACAAAGAACTCGACTGCAGTATGAACGTCCGGAACTCCACGTTCTGCAAGGTAATCGCTCAGAGTGCCACCGTGAAAATACTCCAACACCATATAGGGTGCGCTATCGTTGTTCACCCCGAAATCGATGATGTTAATCGCATTAGTATGTCTGAATTTTGCCGTGGCGACTGCTTCTCGTTGAAACATCACCAGTGCATCACGGGTTGCATCCAATAGCAACTTTACCGCTACTTTTCTTCGCAGGTGACGGTCCCAGCATAAGTAGACGGTGCCGTTACCTCCTGCGCCTAATATTTTAAGCGGCTGGAACCGCTCGACAGGGAAGCGATCCGCGTCGACTTCGACATTCTCGTCATCCGCTGAATATTCTTCTTCATTCAACTCATCGACTGTCGGGTTTGGAATAGCCAGAACGGGTTCAGGAGAGTCGCAATCGCAGACTTTGGATCTGAAAATCCATTGTGTAAGGCTGCCTGCCTGAGATTTCTCAAGTCGGTTGCCACACCGAATACAAAGCTGGATTGTAGAGCTCTGGTCCGAAGCCACCACGTTGCATTGACAGACCGAAATCCACTGAGTGAGTGACCCTGGTTTCGCCTCTAGCTTTTTCTGGCCACACTTGCTGCAAATGATTACATCGAGTGACAAATTGTCTCCCAGGCGCTAGCAATCTATAGTTCAGTTATGCCCGTCGGGAGGTACCAGAAAACTCTATCCACGTATACGACTGGATGCGATCACATTCTTGACTGCAACTTGGAGCAGCGCACGAATAACAGGTGATGCTGTAGAAGATTTTTACGAAAACCTGCTTGAAAATTACGCAGGTTACTATGGTGATACGTCATCCTACATTTTAGATTCCAGATTTCCCCTCAACAAAGTAGAGACAATTGGTTCCCCGGCCGAATGTTTCAAGACTTTGCTTTCTCTAGATGCGGCTCCGATTATCTGTCTATTATTGGATAGAGTTTCGGAACGAGGTCTTGTATTCGCTTGGGCACTGTATGACCGTCTTTGGGAGCGCCATTTGAATTATCTCTTTCGGCAAGTCTCGCTTTGGATGGACCAGCAAAGTCCGGCGATGAATCTGCGTCTCCTTTCATATGCTTCAGTTGAGCTCTCACAAGAGCTTCCAGTACAGATTGAGGGACCTGGACTTTAGGATTTTCTCCGTTCATCAGGGCGCTTCTTAGTTGGGCGAGCACGTCGCTTATGTTGTTCGAGTTCGCTTTGTGTTCTACGCCAAGGCTTGATTCAGGCAGATCGCTACTTTTCGACTGATCTCCAGTTCTACGTGCTTTGGGCACTGAATGACGGTCGCTGGGAGTTCCGTTTGATGACTTCTGAATTTCCTCGGCCGCGCGACGCAGGTCCTCAGGAGCACTTTTCACGGTACGCAGAATCATTTGAATCCGATCGTGGAGCGAGGATAGCTTACTCATCGTTTTTTCGTCTAGATCTATTGGCGCACTGTGGAGTTCATTCTTATTAAGCAGATTCGATTTGCGCAAAAATTCGACCTGGTCTTCTCCGGTTATACCATTCTTGATACCAGTCGCATTATTTTTGATTTCCGGAGAGTTCGCACCGCTTGATTGTGAAGATCTGTCTCCCGCTGATGGGAGGGTCCCAGAATCGGGTGCGCCAAAAACTTCTTTCAGTAAAATTGAGCTGACGTTCGGCTCCTCGGATTGGCAATCGTAGTAGCTGTTCTCGAATTGTGTTTGTGACTCTGAACTCATAGTTTGTTCCTCCAAACTTTACCCTTTGAGTTTACTTGCCGAATTAGGGAAGAAATGGGGAAAACAACGAACCAGTCCTAGGGCTAAATTATACGTCGCAAGAGATGGTGCTCTGCTTGTGTGGAACGCTGTAGAGAGCCGTTATTACTCAATGTGGGTCAGCGATGACAGGCGATTTCTTGAAGCGCAGTTAGCTTCG
>CAYTDR010000844.1:0-4001 GCA_964436185.1 uncultured Candidatus Obscuribacterales bacterium
GGTTCTTGTTTTGGTCCAGATCCCGGGTTGGTTAGGAAATGTCGGCAAAATCGTGTCCGGAGGTGGAGCGGAAGTCGCTCAGCAAGCCGGCAGTGCTCTTGGTCAAAACGCTCAAGCTCAAGGAAGTCCTGGACAGCAACCAGGCTTCGTTCCAGGAATGGGCCAACTTATAGGGATGGGGCAAGGTCAGCCACAGCAACAGTCTCCTATGCAGATGTTCGGTGGGCAAGGGAATCCGATGATGCCACCGGGAGGGGGTATGCAAAGACCGGGAATGCCTGGTCAAGGAATGCCGATGCAGCAACAAGGCATGCCATTGCCTGGTCAAGGAATGCCATTGCCTGGACAAGGAATGCCGATGCAGCAACAAGGCATGCCTCAAAACAGTATGCGACCAGGTGTGCCACCAGCAACGTTCCCTAATGGGACACCACCAGTGGTGTCTGGTCAGTGGCAAATGACGATTGGCATGGAGGAAGGTGAAGGCGGCGTATTCAAAAGTATGATGAACCTGAGCCAGTCCGGTGTTCAAATACAGGGAAAAGGGCAGGACCAGCAAGGAATATTCGACGTTAGAGGAGAGGTTCAACCTCCTGACCGGATACTGTTCGTTAAGAAGTACGATCCTGAGAGCAGAAGACGTGGCGCTTTCAATAATGATATCCTATTTGGTGCCAGGTTAATTTCCCAGAATGGGCTTTATGGCTGCCTGGGTGCTCTGAAAGCACAGAAGAAGCAGGGATTTCAAAACAGCTATTTCAACAAGCCTCGTTTAGTTGACATAAAGGGTAAGTGGCAGGGACAGCAAGTTACCGTCATCGCAGCCCAGCAAGGTAACTTCACTGGCCTCCAGATACCTCTCGGTGGACCAACTGTGGACCACGCAGAGCCCGACTACCTGAAGTTTCAGAAGTACTACATCTGGATTGCGGCAGGAATCGTTGGGATCTGCGTGATACTCGCCGGTGGTTCTCTCATTATCTTCGGACCGTCCGGACTAATGAACGTATGGGAGAAAGAGAAGTACATTCCGTCGCAGTTCCGACCGGAGCACATGAAGATGGTGCGAGAACTGGGCAAACCGATCGATGTCGGTGGAACTCCTCTTGGACAGCGTCTCGAATGGAGATGGTGGTGGCCCTTCGTGCCTCGCAACCTTTGCCTGCCGGCGGAAGTACGAGAGAAGAACCCGCACATACTGTTGATCGGCGGGGGGGATAAAGGCAAGTCACGATTGATGGCTTCCATGATCAGTTACGACATTCAGTCCGGTGATCGAGCAATTATCCTTATCGATTCCGATGGAGGCGTTGCGGATCTGATCTTGGAGTGGATCGCCTCACAGCCGGATGGGACGAAGTACGCCAAGAGAGTTGTGCTTATCGATCCGACTTATAGAGCCGGCTCGTTGGCGTACAACCCGCTTGAAATGCCAGAAGATGGAAATTTGCAGTCCGCTGCATCCGCCATCGTCCATGGTTTCAAAGCCGTTTATACTGAGCCGCCAGGAGCCCAGAGTCAATGGAATGCTCAGACAGCAAACATTCTGCGAAATGCGGCGATGCTGTTGATGGCCAACAATCGCAGTCTCGTCGACCTGCCGAGTTTGCTCAACGATAATGACTTCCGCGATATAATGCTCGAGCATATTGAGAAGAAAAAAAGTGAACGAGCCGAGTACATTACAATTCTCGAGACGTGGAATCAGTACAAGAAACTCGCAAGAACAGATCAATGGATCAACTGGGTAGAACCGATTCTCAACCGAGTCGGCCCGATGCTGTCCGACGGAAGAATTCGGCCGATTCTCACCAAACCGGTTAGTGACCTCAAGCTTACTGACATCATTACGCAGAAGAAGATTTTGATTGTAAAAGTGCCGGAAGGAGAACTCGATCAGAATGCGAAGCTACTGGGAAGTTTGATGATTACCGGATTACAACAAGCCGCTATGACGCTCGATAAGCGATCGCCCAATTCGACACGTCCGGCAGCTCTCTACATCGATGAAATGGATAACTTCGTTGAGAAAGACACCATCGAGAACTTCACTTCTGAAACGAAAAGATATCAAATTGCTTTTGTTGGAGCGATCAAAACGTTTCAACACTTGCCGGAAGATTTTCGGAACCAGCTTGTCATCAATATGGGCACGATGTGCATATTCGCACTTTCCAAGAAGGATGGTGACATGCTCGGACCGCAGATGTTCCGCGTTGATGGTCGAAAAATCAAGCACCAGACGATTCAGAACTACTTCAACAAGGTAAACACATCTCCCCAGTTCGAGCTGATCATGGACGAAGAAAAGCTGAACATCGACAGAATTGTCGGTCAAAACGAACGGACCTACTTCTGCTACAGAGTTGGTACCGTAGCTGGCGTTTTCAAGCTAAAAGCACATGATTTCAAAGATATTCCAGCTAAGAGTATCAATAGAAAAATAATCGAGAAAATGCATGCGGTGACTGATAGCTTTGTAAGAGATGGAGGCGAAAATGAAAGGAAAGGGTGAGCTTAATCAAAGCCTGTAGCACGTACTTGCCCAAATATCACATATAATAGGTTTCAAGCGCGCAGTATTTTTATCCGGAAAAATATGGCTCACACCTCATCCTGGCAAAGTTCGAAACCCACTAAACAAAGGGGTCTTGTTCTGTTGCTGAGGAGGGCTGTCCATGAGTGATGATTTTTTCAGCGATGACAGCAGCAGTTCCGCTGAGGCGCCGGCGAGTCCTCAACGGGCTAATCAAGATCCCGAGCCTGTTCCGCCCTGGCAGCATTCAACGGGCCATGAAGCACTACAACCAAATGCGCAGCCGAGCGCACAACCTGTGCAACCGGGCCCGCAGCCTTTTCGCCCAGGCGCACAACCTATGCAGCAACCGAACCCGCAGCCTGTTCATCCAGGCGCACAACCTATGCAACCGGCCCCGCAGCCTGTTCATTCAGTCGCACAACCTATTCAGCAACCGGGCCCGCAGCCTGCTCATCCAGGCGCACAACCTATGCCACCGGGCCCGCAGCCTGCTCATCCAGGCGCACAACCTATACAGCCGAGCCCGCAGCCTGCGCATCCAGGCGCACAGCCGATGCAGCCGAGCCCGCAGCCCGTTCATCCAGGCGCGCAACCGATGCAGCCGAACCCGCAGCCTGTTCATCCAGGCGCACAACCTGTGCAGCCGAATGCGCAATCGACAGCGTCCGGTAGGTCCGTCTCCCCTGAGACCGATTTGAATGAAGTTGAAGCTGCCAACTTCGTCAGAAGTACGTTCAAACACCAGCTGACCACCAGCACCGCAGCGCAACCATTGCAACCGGAAAAGGATCCTCTGACACTTAGCCAGTGGTCGCCGGACCAGACCGGCAGCACCGCGATGCTGGCGATGGGCGGACGGGACACTTACGCTGCACCAGCGACAACTTCTCCTATTCCATCACCGGCAAAGCAAGAACCAGCAAAACCAACTGCCAGCAACGCTTCATCCAGACCTTCAGCACCGGGTTTCGGCAAGGCATCTGAGTGGGAGAACAAAATTCTTATAGACGATGTCACTGAAGTCTCTCGAATGACTGGGTTAGTTCCAGGATCCAGAGAGATTAGCTCGATGCTTCCTCGCAAGGGAGGCGAGGATGATGACTCCTCAGTGTTCGATCAGATCCAATCCCAACCGAGGACAAATGAGGGCGATTTGCTGCGCCGTCAGGAACGACGGACAGGGAAACCCGCTACGCCAACCAAGCATCACCCATCAGACTACGATCCCTCGGAACTTGATGCATTGAGAACCGGTAAAGCAGATCAAGAGGGCAAAAAGAAAGGCGGGGGTCTGTTTGGCAAACTTGTCGCGTTCGTTGGCATCGTCGGCGTAGTGGCAGTAATGGTGGTGGTAGGTTTTTCTTACCTTGGCAAACAAGGCGCGGGAGAACGCCCGGCGACTTTCACGACTCCAGGCGGAGTAAGCGTCAGAAATCTATCCGGACACTGGGCCATTAACCTG
>CAYTDR010000845.1:0-3997 GCA_964436185.1 uncultured Candidatus Obscuribacterales bacterium
GGGCAAGACCTTGCTCACGATTGTGGCATCATATTCGGTGCGATCCAGGGCGTTCATGGCGATCTTACCATCAGTTGCCAGCTCCACTACATAGCCATGTTCCTCCAGGCACGTGAAGATGGCCACGGACCTGTCTACATCAGCTTCAGCCAAGAGTATTTTAGTCATATTCCCTCCAGAACCGGCTCGGCTCCGGATAACTACTTTTCCAGGACCTTCTGGTTCGTCTCTTCTTGAATCGCTTCGTATAGCGCTTTGTCGATTTTAGGACCGTAGATCATCTCGCCCAGCTTGGCGCCTTCGTCAGAAAGCTGCGGCAAGAGCTGTGTGGCTTTCTTTCCGGTAGGGCTGAGAGCGTAGTCCAAAATCGTCTTCAACTCTGACTCGTCGAAGTTCTCTATCAGTAGATCGATCATGATATCTCGACATTCTTTGGTGAGATCGATCTCTTTGAAAACTTCTTGCAGTGCATGCGATACTAGCTTGCGGCGCTGCTTTTCCTTGTCTGAAACAGGGCTGAGGTCCGCAGTCACGTCCGAGACCTTTGTCATGTTTTCCAGTTGTTTCTCAAACGCAGACTTGATCTGTGTATCCCAGCCGGCTGCTTCCAAATACTGCTCTGCCAGTTTTTTCTTGGTATCACTTTTGTCTGCACTGGTCTCATTGGCGGCTAGCTTCGCGGGCTCGTCTTTGGCTTGCACTGGTGCCGTGGAAACAATCAATAAGGACATGATTGCTAGGAGAAGCTTCGAATTCATTTGGCTGCCTCCGGGGCACTGGATTGGCTCTTTGTTGCTGCAGGCTCGGGCTCTTCCGGAGGCTGTTGCTTTTCTAACTCTGTCAGCTTCGCTCGCATCATGCTGTTGACCTTAGGATCGAGCCTTTGCTTCAGTCTGGCACTGGTCTCTGCAACCAGTAGCGGAATCTTGTCTTTGGACTTCTGACCGACTGGTGACTTGTTAAAAGCAATCATGTCTTTCAGCTCTTGCTCAGAAAAATGCTTGCTGTAAGTGGTGGAGAAAACGGTGAGCATTTCGGATTGCAGATTGAGCCGCTTCTTGAAGTTCTTCATTATCTTGTCGGTCAAGATAACTGCTTGCTCTTTTGCTTCGTCAGCCGTCATCTTGCCGTCTTTCGCCAGATTCAACTGTATGTTCTTCTGAATGTTCGCGGCCAGGACACCGACAACTGAATCCAGCATCGTGTCGATTTGTGATTTATATGGACTGACTTCGAAAAGCTCATTTATGAGCTTGGTTTTCTCCGGAGATGGAGCCGGTGAGCTTTCCTCAGCGAAAGCTCCAGGGACTTGCATTATGAGAATTGATACTACTGGTACAACTCTGCGAAAAAATGACATGCGATTTGCCTGCTGTGATGGACCGATAACTCGGCAATAGTGAATGATACCACACGAGGTTGCCAGGCACGATTGAGGCGACCCGGATGTTGAGGATCTGCACGGCGAGGAATGAAACCTCTCTTTGCTTCACGAGTTATTCCGGCAGTGTTCTCAGGGATTACCCCGGTTCCAAGAAGGGTCGGAAAGCGTAACGTTATAGCGTGGTCAATGAAGCAGGGATTCCTTCCGGTCAATGGAGTCCCTCGGGCACGGGAGATTGGCATGTCAAAAAGAAAGGCAGCTATTGAGATCGAGGAACTGGTCAAGTCATACGGCCAGGAAAAGATCAAGGCTCTTGATGGATTGAGCCTGAGCATCGAAGAAGGCGAGATCTTCGGATTGATTGGTCCCAATGGAGCAGGCAAGACTACACTGATTGGCTGTCTTCTGGCTCTTCTTCGGCCTGATTCCGGCAACGTGCGCATATTCGGAAAACAGTTCGACCTCATGTCTGTGCGGGCTGAAACCGGCTACATGCCGGAACGTGTAGAGTTCGAATACTGGATGACAGGCCGGCAGTTCCTTGATTTTCATTATGGTCTGTCTCGGCGCGATCCGCGCAAAGCCAAGACCGAGGTCGCCTGTGCATTGTCTCGCGTCGAGTTGGAAGAGTGTTCCTGGGATCGTCGTTTGAAAACATACTCGCGCGGCATGTTGCAACGGCTCAATCTGGCGCAGCTATTGATTGGCAAACCGCGGCTGGCATTGCTGGACGAGCCGACACTTGGACTCGATCCCAATGGAGTCGCCATAGTTCGCACCGTGGTATCGGATATGAGGGCAGAAGGAACCACGGCGATAATCAACTCGCATCAACTAGATGAAGTCGAACGACTTTGCGATCGAGTAGCATTCATCCGTGATGGAAAAATCGCCTCCATTGAAATCCTCAAGGATTGCCAGGATTCCGAGCATGTTCTTTTGGTCAAGTGGCCTCTCAGTACTCTCAACGGTACGCTGCAGTCTGTGGTCAACGATGCCGCCGCTGCATCCGGTGCCCGTGTAAAAGAGATGAATCATGAGTGGGGTCGGTTTCTTATCAATGACAACCGTGCTGCAGCGCGCATCGTCAGCGAACTCGTCACTCGCCAGGTACCTGTCGAAGAAGTGGTGCCGGAGAGAACGCGCCTTGAAAATCTGTTCTGTTCATAGGAGGGAGTTGTGAACAAAACCATCATGAAGTTTACGGCCATGTCGGCCTGTCTTGATCCTATGAAGTTGCTGTACGTCTTGCTTCTCGCCTTTGTGATGCCGATCGGCTTGAAAGTTGTTTCCATGTTTCACGGTGTTTCCGACTCGCAGACATTCGAGATGCTCACGGGTAAGGTAGGAGTGGCTTTCGTTCTCATGGTGCTTTGCCTTGGCCTGGCCGGCAACAGCACTACTCAATCAGGTCGCGGAGGAGAGTATCTTCCTCTTATATTCAGTCGACCTGTCAGTCGGCGAGAGTACGTGATCAGCAAATGGTTGGTTATAGCTTTAATTGGCGGAGCACTAACCGCTCTTCAGAATCTTGTTATCGCCGGCATCGGTTTCGCCTTCGGCGAGACCATAACACTATCGGCGCTCGCTTGTATGCTGGTTGAGCGTTTTCTCGATGCGGCGCTGATTTCTGCTGCCATGATCCTGACCATGCTCAACCCCAGCCCGCTCTTCCAGGTGACGGCAATGTTAGGGTTCTATGTTTGGCTGACAGGGCAGACCGTACCGCCGGTAAGCGTGGCCGGGGCGACCTGCAGCGCCAATGAGATCTCGACGAACGCCACCAAGCTATTGATCAGTGGCTCGCAGTTTATTTCGGAGCTGATACTGCCGACAGTGAATGTCTATGACGTCTTTAATAAGGAAGAGCTTCCCTTTGCGCCTCTGGTCGCTTACGCCTCCGCAATTTGCATGTACCTGTCCCTGTCGATAATCGTCACCAATAAGAGGGAGTTCTACTATGGCGCGAAATGACCTCATGTCCACCACCGCAATGCCTCTAGGTTTGTGTGTTGCCGCCCTGCTACTGGCACTTGTCCGTGTCGCCTGCTATCTTTGCCCGGACAACCTGATGGCCGGTACTGCACACGCGCAGTCATCGATCGAGTGGCAGTCGGTGCCGGAAAAACCTTTGCTTGCACAGTTGCAACCTGCTCCGAAGCCGCCATCGCGGGACGATATCTGTAAGGAAGCACGAGCCGAAATCGCCAGGCTGTCCGCTCACGCAGAGGCAGAAAACAGGGTGATTTTGCTTCAGTTCGATTCGGAAGACTCGGACCCCTGCAAGAGAATGAACGACAACACTCTGCAAAATCGGGAAATTAAATTGCTGGTCAAGGAACGATTCTTGCCGGCGCGCATCACTGAGAAAAAGGGGCAAGCGAACTCCAAAGTGGCTGCCGACTTGTTGCGAAAATACCGGATTTTTGCGTTCCCTACGTTGGTAGCCGTCGACCAGAACGGAAAACCGTTGATGTCCATGATCGGCAACTGCTCTTCCTCGACTACATATCGGTTTCTTACTCGAGCCCTGGTGTGTAACGCCAAAGGGTCCTGAGGACGACCTCATCGCTGTTCGGAGGTGGTGATCTTCTTCTTTTGCTGCCGTTCGTA
>CAYTDR010000846.1:0-3994 GCA_964436185.1 uncultured Candidatus Obscuribacterales bacterium
AATTACTGCGGAATCCTCCCACTCCATCACCGGATGCGATGAACACTTTGATCGGAATCTGGTTCTTCGGCCAGCGCATTTTTCCGTCCACCGTCACATACGGAAAATAGCTCGTTTTGGACGCGCCTCCGGAGAGCTGAGCCTCAACCTTCTTTTGCTCCGCTCTAACTTCAGACAGATCATGAATCATGGCTTTCACCACTTCTACGTCCGTCTCGCCCGGAAACTTCTGCACGTATTTTTGATATGTAGCTACAGCCTCGTCCAGTTGACCATTATGTTGGTACACGGTGGCAAGCATCGAAAGTGGTGCCGAATCGTCGGGGGCAAGAGAGACGGCTTCGTTGAGATGTTTCAGGGCCTCATCTCGCAAACCTAATTTGCTCATCACCAGACCCAAGTTGGCGTGCGCGTTCGAATAACTCGGATTGTACTGAAGTGCCTCGAGTAGCCGGTCTCTAGCATCCGAGAAGTTGTGTCGATCTATCAGTTCGCTGGCTTGATTGGAGAGTTTTACTGCCTCATATTTCTCACGCGGAACCTCTTTGCCTTCCACGTAATATCGACGTCCAGGTTCCGGCTTCAGTCTCTTTCGTAGTGATGCCTGCTTTGGATCTTCCTTGGGTGGCTCTTCATAGGGAACCGAGGGCTGAGGGGGTGGCGGTGTGTAGCTTGGAGGGGTAAAGCCGGGGATCTGATCCGCGCCAGGCTGCTGAGCTACTGTGGGTGGACTTGGACTGTCCGGCTTGCTGCGAGGGTTGCGACCAGCATACTTACCGTTGTAGATAACGTTCCAGGAACGCTCCTGCCCGGTGCTCTGCTTCCGCCAATGGTCTACGGTATCATCCATTGATTGCGCATACGGTGCATGAGCTGCATCTTGCCGGCACATTTGGGCAGCCTCAGTTCCTAGCTCGATTGCTTTGGAGAGGTCGCCGTTGTCACCATATGCGATGGCAAGGACATACAGCTCCGAAGCGATGAGAGTGGGAAATTTGTCACCATACTGTTTTCTCGAAATCTTGAGTTTCTGGGACTGATAGCGAATTTTGTCCGCCGGACTGGCTGCATAGCTGGCAAGGAATGATACCGGCAACATAAGCTGCTGATCGTCCTCGGGGAGAAAACGACTGAAGATTTCGTATGCATTCTGCATGTAGTCGACAACGCCCGCTTTCTGTTGATTCAACTCCTCGATAGTGCTGTAGGACATCATCATCCCTTTGCACAGTCCGATTTGCTCGTAGCACTTGCCTATTTCGATTGTGTCTGCAGGGTTATCCTTCTTCATCAGGGTGATTGCATCTTGAAACGCCTGCGCGGCTTCCACGTATTTCTTGGTGTAAAAGAGCGCGCCACCAAGTTTGAACATCACCTCGCCCTGATCGTGAGCAGAACCACTAGCCTTAGCCATGGACAGCGCCTGGCGCACCAGTTGCTCACGTTCGCTGAATATGCTGTTGTACTTTTGCTCGTCGAAAGTTCCCTGGGCTGTGAGGAAGGAAGTGCTGCTGGAGATGAGTTGATCTGATTTGTCTAAAATATCCTGCCAGGGTTTCCTTATTTTTGAATGACTCTTATCTTGTCTGGCCGCACCGCCTGGTTGAGTCTCTGATGTCGAAGCCTTATTGGGGCGGGGAACTCTGGTGGTTGCTGCTTGCTTTTTCACGACGGGCTTGGCTGCCAGTGTCAGCTTTGATTGATTAACACCACTACCAGTGGCAGGCAACGTCACCAAAAGGGTTTGCGTCGCGCTTTGGCCTATAATCAGACAAACGATCATTCGATTCATAGCTGAGACTCGTTCTGGGTTCATTGCCATATTTACCCGACAGGCTGCAGGTGCAAACCGCCGGACTGTATGGCAGACTGCTGAAACCACGGATTGGGACCGGACATGCACGATGAAAAGTGTGATATCCGATTTTGAAGTGACTCTTCAGTTCCTTTGTCAGATTTCGCTATATATATGAATCCGGATTTTTCGCTGGCGCGCCTTGAGAGTCAGGAATTAGCCAACAAAGACTATTACAATGAATAAAGCGGCACCACCAGGATTCTCTCAATGTGATTTTAAGTGACAAGGACAGAGACGCCGAAGGACAGACAATGTTCTGTGATGTGCAAGTTCGATTTCAACCATCGAAACCCGGCGGAACCTGGCGGCACAATACCGCAGTCACTCGATCAAAATTAGACATTCAAACGCTCAATGTCATTATGGTGTCACGTTTGTATTGCATACTTCAAATATGGTCTGACCCAGCCATGCTAGTAGAGCAAAACACTGTCGAACTTTTGAAGACCGGGCTCCGTCCATAGTTTTTTTCGCAATTGAATATATTTTCTGTCATGAGTGTTTCAGGGATGCACGAATGCGATTAGTTAGATACGGCAAAATATCAAAGGCGACGGTCATAATTGAGTCATTTCTTCAAACTATAGTGAGAACACAGAAATGGCTCCACCAGTTGAGATCCGTCTCCACAAATGCCTTCGCGGCTGCAAGCTGCGGAACCTGTCTCAGTTTCGCAGGTTTATCTGATGAATTGTTTTCAAGAAACCACGGAATTCGATCCGGAGTTAGATTAAACAATCTATGATTTCAACAATTTTTCCACCGTGACATGCAAATGTAATATTCGACGTTCATTATAAAGGTGATGACTTGGTATCAAATGGCAAGGACGCAAAAATGAGTCTCAATCAACTCTCCTACATTGAACAAGAACCCGGAACGGGAACTGCTGAAATGCAGGCACACTCTATGAATCTTCCCAAAGGAGAGGACATCGAGATTGGCGTATTCAATCACGATGACATAATTGACTTCCAGCCAAGACCAGAAGAGACCTCACCAGTAGATATCGGAACTCACACTTTCGAAATGAATTCCGAGTGGTTGTCCGAGATCAACCAAACCGGCAAAATACCGGAGTCGCTGAGGCAGTATTTTCTAGATTGCAGATTCCCCAAGGAACTGTCCGACGAACTGAACAGAAATTTGCGAGCCTTAGCCAGGCAAAATGAGCGAGACGCGCGATACACCTTGAGCCTCAACCCTGAAATGGTGATTTCATGGGAAGGAATGTCGAAAAAGGAACCGCATGTCATTCCTCGTAGACTGACATTGATCGAGAATCCTCGAGATGTCGTGGTAGATGCTCTTCGCCTGCGGACTGCCAAAGATCTGGAATTAAGCCTGCAGACCGATGGCGTCGCTGCAGCCAATCGGCGAATGGTCAACCTGGGGAATCTTGGATAGATTCGAACTGGGACGTCCCAACTGATGTGATCGCTAAATTAGTGGCGCGCGAGCTGTTCGTTCGGCATTCTGGTTGCTTAAGACACGATGCTCAACTTGGGTTTGCCAGTGTTTTTTTTCATTTCTTTGTTGGAAATGTCGAAGACATGAGTTTGCCAGGGGGACATGTCCAGATACAATCCTCTGCCGGCGAGATCTGCGCCTTCGCGTTCATAGATTGATTGTCCCAGTTGGTCTTCGAAACGCCAGGTTTCATCAGCTATGTTGGCGATTGGCAGTTTGACGTAGCACTGGCTGTAATGGGGAGCAAAATTGACTGCCACCATAAGCCGTTCCTCGTCTTCGCCTTGCCAGAGAAATGAAATGAAACTTTCCCAGGACTCGTTTCCATTCCACGCAGGGATGCACTGCAGGAGCTGCCACCGTCCCTGGTGCAAAAGCGGTTTTCTAATCACATCCAAGAGAGTTCGATAGAAGGTTTGCAGTTCTTCGTTGACTGGCTCAACCGGACCTCTGATCAGATGCGGCGAGATTTTCACTTTCTTGCCTTCGAGCTGACCCTGGTGGAAGAATCGCAATCCGGGCGATAAAAAACTGATTACTGCTGCGGCCTGATGGATAGCGGGAGAAAAAGTGGACGCGGCTCTGGGCTCATCGTGATTCTCAAGGAAACGCGCCATTTTTCCCTGATAGTCCAGCTCAGCGCATAGGTGCCCACAGACTGGTTTT
>CAYTDR010000847.1:0-3988 GCA_964436185.1 uncultured Candidatus Obscuribacterales bacterium
AGCATGAGGTTTTTAGTTTGAAGCCGGACGGGAAGCCTAATTGTCTTTTGAATCAAAAGCGGCTCAGCGCTCTTGATCTCGTCAAGTTCAATCAATTCTCGCACTACAGAGCTGTGCGTTAGCCTGGAACCTGCATTCTCGCCCCTTTTCACAGAAGATGAGAGATTGTCTTCCACCAAAGCCGCAAAAATAGTCGCTCGTTTCTCACCGAAACCTTCTGGCAGACTTATCTTCCCTCGCAAAAACAGCTGGTCGGGCGACCGCTTCGATCCACTCAAATCGATATTGGCCTTATTCTTTTTCGCTGAAGACCTAATGTCGGCGACCGCCTGGTCGTAATTGTGGCCGACAAACTCAGTTCTTCCGTCTATCACCATTTGTGGCGTGTAAACCGAAGGTTGTCGAAACCTGGCGGCATAGAGCTTTTGTCGGTTTGTGAATACATCCTGCGAAAATGGATCGTTCCAACCCAAGTAGTTCCAGTAGGTTACATGCTCGCTGAGTGTGATGATATCCACTCCGGATACTGGCTGCGCCTGCAACCGGGTCAAGACCTGATCAGCGGGCGGGCAACTTGAGCATCCCTCGGAAGTGAAAAGCTCGACTAGAACAGCGCGATTAACGGGAACTGTCTTAATCTGCGGATCGGCTGCTGCGGTGCGCAAATCAATCAACAGGCACGCCAGAACCAGTAAGACAACTGTTCTGTTAGCGGATGCCCGGCGATCTGCCGCCGCGCCTTTCAGAGTTTGCATGCCTCTCAGTCCTCAGTTGTTTGTTAGGTTTCCGATGGGGGCTGGGCATCGATGTTGCTTCTGCAGTCCATCATAAACTGTCCGCCTCAAGGTTCTGCTCAGGTCAGGTTCAAGTAAATCGTTGCTGAAATGCGCTTGGCGTTGATAGAGGAAAAATGTGCGAATTCTCCTAAGGTAAAAAAGCAGCCTTTTCTGAAGGACCGAGCCTGCCGGATTCGTTTAAACGCTTTTTAGAATTATAGGAGATTCTTGGTCGGCATTCCCCCCTTTAAATGGGGCGTCGAAAGTTTTACTCGAGCGAGATTGGACTGCGCAAGACGATTAAGACATTGTAAGGACGCAGGGTATTGGAACAAACCTACCTTGTTCGGCTCTTTTGGCGATGATGATGAACGGACTTCGTCTTCTTGATATGCTTCCGGTACGCATGAGAGCGCGACTTCTTGTACGGCGACTTCTTCGATTTCGCCGCAACGAGAAGTGCTTTTGACGCGGAAAAAGAGATCCATGTTAGTACCGTGGACGGCATGCACGGCGCCCCATCGTTTTAACCGGCCTTGTAGTGTCGGTAAAACAGGTTCTTCGAGATCTCTGCAGTAAGCATATACAAAGCTGCGATTGCTGCAATTGTACAAATAATGGCCGGAGGAAGTGGCGTGAGAGCCAGCGATTCATGAAACGGCGTGTAAGGAAGTGCCAGCGTAGCAGCGATCACAACAATATTGGCTATTGCTAGCGGGCGGCTCGGACGACTGACAATAAATGTCTTACGCGTCCGTACTACTAACACAATCAGACAAGCCGAGATGATCGATTCCGTAAACCAAGCCGTGCGAAACTGTTGGGCGTCGGAGTGAAAAATGAGTATAAGAGTGCCGAACGTAAGAAAATCAAAAAACGAACTGATGGTGCCGAAGACGAGCATAAACCTTTGAATGAAATGCAGGTCCCATTTGCCTGGGCGCTCGACCAACTCTGGGTCTACTAAGTCGGTAACAATAGTCATCTCTGGAAAGTCGGTCATCAAATTAGTAAGGAGGACTTGTTTCGGTAACAACGGCAAAAACGGAAGAAAGAGTGAGGCGCCGGCCATGCTGAACATATTACCGAAGTTAGCGCTCGTCGACATGAAAATGTATTTGCGCGTATTTGCAAAGGTCGTACGCCCCTCCTTCACTCCGTCGACGAGCACTGCCAGGTCATGTTCGAGCATCACCAGTTGAGCTGCTTCCTTGGCCACATCAACCGCCGTATTGACGGAGATGCCAACGTCTGCAGCGTGCAAGGCCGATGCGTCATTAATGCCGTCACCAATATAGCCTACGACATTGCCAGCCTTCTTCAATGCAATGATAATCGCCTCTTTCTGATTGGGCTCCACTTCAGCAAATACGTCTACTGAGCTGACTTGGGCTAAGAGAGCCGTGCCACTTAGCTTATGAAGATCACTGGCCGTCATTATCTTCGGTGACTCGAATCCGACCTTCTTCGCCACCGCCTCTGCTACCATGTGATTGTCGCCGGTGATAATCTTCAGGGCAACGCCAAGATTGTTCAGGGAAGCGATGGTTCTGTCTATGTCCGGCTTGGGCGGATCTGAGAATACGAGCATACCTGCGAGAATCAAAGCGCTTTCATCGGCAGCGGTGAGATGTTCTCCCTGCATGATCTTGTATGCCACCCCGAGAACACGAAAACCTCGATTGCTATAGTCTTCTAGATGGGCCAGGATCTGCTCACGCACCTCGGCTATGTCGAGCAGTGTGCCATCGCTGGAATCAGCCTGCGTACAGACATCTAGAATATTCTGTAGAGCCCCTTTCGAAATAATCAGCCTGACATTATCTTTTGACACCAATACGCTCAGACGCTTGCGAATGAAATCATATGGAACCTCATCCAATTTTTCGTAGCATTCTGCGCCCTGAACGTTCGCTCTTCGTATGGAATCATCGATGGGATTGACAAAACCAGTCTCAAGCAACGAATTCAGGTATGCATAAAGCATTACCCTTTGGTCCGGTTGTCCCTCAATGTTGACGGCACCCTCCAGCTCTACAAGTCCCTCGGTGAGTGTGCCAGTTTTGTCGGAACAAAGTATATTCATGCTACCAAGGCTCTCGATCGCGGACAGACGTTTGACGATGACTTTCGCCTTTGCCATACGCCGTGCGCCAGCTGCGAGATTGACACTAATGATCGCCGGCAGCAATTGTGGGGTAAGTCCTACGGCCAGCGCAAGTGAGAACATAAAGGACTCAAGTACAGGTCTCTTCAAAAAGACGTTGATGGTAAGAATGACGATCACCAGAATGAGCGTCAATTCCATCAAGAAGTATCCGAACATGCGCACACCGTGCTCGAAGTCGGTCTCAGGGGCTTTGGCTTGCAACCTTTGTGATATCTTGCCAAACTCTGTGTTATCGCCAACACGAACGACAATCGCCCGGACAGTTCCACTGATAACGTGCGTTCCTTCAAATAATGTGTTGACACGGTTATTTATGGGCGCTTCCACCTCCACTGTGCCACCATGTTTTTCAGCAGGATATGTTTCGCCGGTTAGGGCCGCCTCGTCGACAAAAAGATCTTTCGATTCAATAATTAAGCAGTCCCCAGGAATGGTGGCGCCGGCGGATAGCTGCACGAGATCGCCTGCTACTACTTGATCCAGCGTTATTTCCCTTACTTGTCCATCGCGAATGACGTTCGTTTTGGTCTGAACGATCTCCAGCATCCTTTTGACTGCGTCATGCGCTCCCCATTCCTGCCAAAAGCCGAGGCAGCTACTGATACCTACAATCGTCATAATAACTATTCCGTCAATATGATCTTCTAAGAAAAACGACAAAGCCGCCGCAAAGAGCAAAAGCAGCACCAATGGACTACTAAATTGGTGGAGAAACAACTGGACTACCTGACCGTCCTTCCCCTTTTTAGAGCCGCCTCGTTGGCACAATCGTCTGCTTGCATCGATTTCGCTAAGCCCTGCTTCGGAGGTGCGCAGCTCTTCTATGACCGCTTCGGTGGGGCTGCTCCAGAAAGAGCTGAGTGCTGTTTTCGTTGAAATACTAATTAGTTCGACCTCCCGATATCCAGACTCAAAATGTTGTTGCTCGACAGTAGGTCGTCGAGGATAACTCGAAAAACAATGTCGGTTCTCGTTTGTGTGGTCATGAAATTAACTCGTTTTTCAGGGGGTCCGAAAGCGGAAACTTCTCATTGTGACTTGG
>CAYTDR010000848.1:0-3977 GCA_964436185.1 uncultured Candidatus Obscuribacterales bacterium
ATCAAGACTGACAGGATCTGGGCTAGTGCTGTAATAGGACGAACGCTGCACGTTGCTCATGGAATGCTCTCTTTCTATGACGAACGGAATCTATAGTATTAAAAATATCCGGTCGTGTATAGTACCTAGCGAATAGGTAGTACCTTCGCTGGTATCAGCAAATTATCCTCGAGTCCGTTTAGCGAAGCGATCCGGAGATGGCTGTTGTCATGCACTGTGGATGCAGGTATTTTTTCATCGCCTTGTCGGCACTATCCTTAGTGACGGATAAATAGCGCTGGCTGATCAGATCCAACTCGCGGGCGCCCAATCCGAGGAACTCTAATTCCACAAGAACGCGGGCGATACCGATCGAGGACGCCAAGCCTACACGGAAGGTTCCTACTGCTCGTCCGGTCTCTCTGGCCAGTTCTTCTTCCGAGATGCCTCGCTCCATGTAGTCGCTGAGCAGGCGGTCGACAAGGTAGAGAGCCTTATCTATGTTCTGTGAGTTGACGGAGAGTAGCACCGACCATGGAGCACCCCCAAATGCGGTATCAGAGAACATCGAGTAGATTCCGTACGTGAGTCCGGCTCGGTCGCGCACTACTTGTCCCAGTCTGGACGTGATCGTGTCCTGCCCAAGGGCGGCATTGGCGATTCTCGCTGAATAGAAGTCCGAATTTGTTCTTCTCAGGCTGGTCGGATGTGAGATCAGTATATCCACGCTGCTCTTGTCCGGGATATGCATCTCCAGGCAGCGACGCGCAGGTGGCAGTTGTGCTTCGGGGATGATGATTTCGCTTGGCTCTTCACCGGTCCAATCTTCGAACCTGCTTCGAATCTCTTCCAGACCCGCATCCATATCAATGTCTCCGACCAGAGCAATGATCGTCGAGCGTGGTGAAAGCAACCGTTGATGCACATCGACCAGGTCGTCACGCTTCACCTGGTTGAGTTCCTCCAGTTGCTCACGGAACGTTTTCTCGTGGAACGGATGTTGCTCTTCAGGATAAAGTGCTCGTTTCAAACCATTCCAGGCGACCGCTCGGGTGTTGTTTGCACTCTCCACTATCTTGGAAGACCATTCTATCTTCACCTTATCTAGTTCGTCAGCAGCAAAGAGCGGTCTTCTCATCACATCGCCGAGAAGATCGAGATACTCGCTCATGTCTTCTCTTACAACATGAGCGGAAAGTCCCATGCGATAGTTGTCGACCGAAAACTCCAGTCCGGCGGGGGTGCCCATTGTCTCGAGAGCTTCGGCAATCTGAAGCTTGGAGAATCGCTGCGATCCTCTCGGGAGAAGTTCGCCCACCAGCTCCGAAACACTTCCTTTTTCTTTGTGGGTGAAGTATCTGCCGGCGGTAGTATGCACGGCGATACCGACTGAGCCGGTGCCGGGATTCTGCATCAGCAGTACTTTCATGCCGTTCGACAGGCGCTCCACTCGAACGCGTTCGTGGAACGTGGCGCCTTCGTTTTTGCGCTTGCTGAACTTTACTTTGACGGCTGGAGGAGGAGCAGCGAGCAGCTTCGTGACCTCCTCACTGTTGAAGATCTCTTGTTGCGCCCGTAAGGGCACTTCGACCGGCTCGGGCTCAGAGAAGACTGCCATAGCTTCTTGCATCGGATCGGAAACGCTCTCTTCTGCTTCGTTGCTCGATTCCACGCTTGTGTCCGGACTGTCACTCTTTTCGATGAGATGTTGCAGCGGCTTGAACTGTCCGACTGTTCTATTGCTTCTTATGAAGTAGCGCGTCGCTACCTTCATGATATCGTCTCTGGTTACAGCCTCGAATTTGTCATCGTAATCCATGAGCCAATGCCAGTCTGCCTTGGACTCCGATTCGCCGAGCAGGAACGCCAGGCTGGAAGGATCGGCCTTGGTCAGTACCGTGCCTTTCAAGTTGGCGCTTTTCGCTCTTGCTAACTCTTCTTCGGCTACCGGTTCTCGAGCTAACTTTTCCAGCTCCTTGAGAATTACAGACTCCGCGTGCTCGAGCGCCTGTCCTGGATTAAGCGCTGCGCCGACGAAAAATAGTCCTGGATCGCGCAGCTCATCGTGTCGGCAGAAGACATCAGATGCGATACCGGAGTCGATCAGTGATTTATACAATCTGCTCGAACGTTCATAGGTGCTGCCAAGGATATGTCGAATGGCGGCCAGAGAGTAGGTGTCATCGTGACCGGCTTCAGGAATATGAAATCCTACCCAGACTCGCGGCAGATCACCGGCTCGGACGATTTCGAACCGTCTTTCGCCTTCTTGGGGCGGCTCTACCGTGTACACGGATGGTATCGGCTCTGGTGAGGACTTTATTTTGCCGTAGTGTTTTTCCACTACCATCAAAGCTTCTTTAGTCTGGAAATCTCCCAGGAGAACGACCGTGGCATTGTTTGGCCAGTAGAACGTGTCGTAAAACTGTTTCAGTCTCGACATTGCCACGCCTTCCACATCCGATCGCCAGCCGATCGTCGGATGGTGATATGGGTGCTCGCGGAATGCCACTGCATATAGTTCTTTCTCGAGGGCTTCCTCAGGATAGTTTTCGCCGCGCTCCAACTCGTTGCGCACGACCGACATCTCCGAATCGCGATCTTCCTGGCGCAAAAGGAGATTTCTCATCCTGTCCGCTTCCAGTTTGACGCAAAGCTCGAGGAACTCAGAAGGGACCACTTCGAAGTAGCAGGTGCGATCGAACCAGGTGGTGGCGTTCCAATAAGCGCCAATCTGGGTAAGCAGATCGTCGATGCCGTTTCCATTGTCAGGATTGTGTTTTTTTGTGCCTTTGAAGAGCATGTGCTCGAGAAAGTGAGTCGCGCCTGTGAAGCCCACCCCTTCGTTGCGGCTGCCTACCTTGTAGAGAACCAGAAACGTGATGACGGGGGCGATATGATTCTCCACCAAAAGCACCTTGAGTCCGTTTTTCAAACGATACTCCTGCACTCCCTTGACTTCGTCTATGAAGCTGATGCCCAGATCGTCAAGTGATTGTTCTTGCTTGCTGAAGGTGCTTACCATCGGAAAACCTCTACTCGATGTCGACGCCCAACACTTCTCTTGAAGTCCGGGACCATTGAAGATACATCCTTAAGATACCGTACTCTCTGTTATTTGTATTCGTGCGGCTTTGGCTTTGCAACAGCTGTTTTCAACTGAACACAAGCACAATCCCGGCTTATGAAGTCCGGCTCGAGTGGCTTCTGTCCTGACGAGTTGAGGGTTTTCAAGAAAACGTCCCTGGATTGATCACAGAAAAACACAAGCGGAGCGCCGCGGAATCTTCCGGCTAATTCTTTACTCATGCCAGTTTTCCCCAGCCCGAGCTGCAACGGAGGAACTCCTTGTCCTTCAGGCAAAGGAAGTCGCCATGCCTGGATGCCAGGGGGCAAGATAATTAGAAAGATAATGAAAGGTTCTCTCGCAAATTGCGCTCTAAGGCTGGTAAATTATTTAATGAATTTGAAACCCTGATTTACTATCTGACAATCCTCGCAAATCGTAAGCGTTTAACCGAATGAAAATCGCAATCACAGGGGGGACCGGCTTCATCGGTGGGCACTTAACTCGTGCTCTCCTTTCCGAGGGGCATTTTCCGGCTGTCATAGCCAGAGGATTGAACAAGGGAACCGAGGTTCTTCGTAAACTGCCGAATATCCAGATGATGCAGATTTCTCTGGATGATGAGCGGAAGCTTTTCGCAACCATCAATAACTGCCATGCCGTCGTCCATCTGGTCGGAATTGAGAAGGAAAAGCGAGCAGGCGATTTTAAGGCCGTCCATGTGGACCATACCTTGAGGGTGGTTCATGCAGCCCGTAAGGCGGGCGTGCGAAAACTAGTCTATGTCAGTTATCTCAACGCTCGAGCCTCCGGGCCTTCTCACTTTCACGACACGAAGCTCGAAGCGGAGAAAATAGTCAAAGATTCCGGACTTGACTACACCATTCTTCGACCGAGCATTGTTTTTGGAGCCGGTGATCGATTTGGTGCC
>CAYTDR010000849.1:0-3971 GCA_964436185.1 uncultured Candidatus Obscuribacterales bacterium
GTAGTGACTAGCAAAGTTCAGCCAAAGCGGCTGGACTTTTGCTTTTGCGGATGAATCATCAAGAGTGGCTTCACTAGCCACTCTTGCTTGCGAGCCAGTCAAGAACTTCAGATGCGTTATTGTTCACATATGCGGACGTGAGACAACTCATTTTTCAATCGACCGAGAAGAATTAGATAGTGCTAGCAAAGCTCAGCCAAAGCGGCTGAGCTTCAACATTTGAAAATGAGTCTTTAAGACGGGCGTGGTTAGCCACTCAAGCTTCCGACGTCAGCTCTCCCTCATAGATGTTTCTATTTCCTTTTAGTTGAAGGTTCTCCATCGAGGCCGTGGTACCAGATGCAGGCTCGATGCAGAAACTGCCCGATCCTTCAGTTGAAGTGTTTCAGATGAACCGTCGCCACTCATGAAAACATGATCTCATCCGTGATGAAACACCAAGAGAAGAGCACTACCGCCGTCGTCATCCAGTACAACGGGCAAGTCACGCAGTTGCAAGAATGGCTCACCCAATAGACTCATAAGGAGAATGCAAATGACAATGAGAAATGGAACATCGACAACAATGGTATGCGATATATTCGGCGATGCTATTCAGCAACAAACGGGAGCGGCACCATACCAGCAATTCAACCCTACCGGCTATCAGACGCCCGGTCCGGCACCCGTTTATCAGCCCAGCTACAACACCATGCAGGTGCCACCACAACCGGTGTTCAATCAATTCGCTCAGGGCTCTATGGGGAACCAGGCACAGCACGGCGGTTTCGTCATGCCTGGCATGCCTAACATGCATTCCTTGAACCAATCTAACCCGTTTGGAAATGTTGGTGGATTTCTTCATCAACGAAGAGGTAATCAGGGAGCGGTATTGGCTACGGTTACTGCTATTACAGTAGCCTTGAGTGCCATAGGAGCAGCACTTTGGTGGCATCCCACCCCGCCTGGCACAACACCTTCTCAAATACAGACGAATACTGGTGTTAAACCCGCTGATTCCACGTCAACCACAACGACAAACACTCCCCCACCTATGACTCAAGAACAGCTCAACATCGCAATGCGCGAAAAGCTTGAGAAATCGACGGTTTATTTGAGAACATATGGAGTTAACCAGTGGGGTCAAGAGGTTGAGCTCAGTATCGGCACCGGAGTCGTCACCGACAAGGGTCTCGTCTTGACTGACTTCCACTGTGTGGAAGGAGGAACCAGGGTGACTGTAGGCACGTTGGACAACAAACAACTGCTGAATGCAAAGGTAATTGCCAGCGACGCCGCTCATGATAAAGCTCTCCTTTATGTCGAAGGATTGGATGCACCGGCGATGCCGGTGTCGAACAAAGAAGTAGTCAAAGGGATGCAAGCGTTCTCGCTCGGCAACACCATGGGTGAAGTTGGAGCGTTCAGCACCGGAAATGTCTCCATTCCTTACGATTCTCAAGGACATGTACTCGTCTCTATGCCAGGCAAATACAAAGGCGACAGTGGTGGTGCCGTAGTGAATAAGGACGGAGAGATCATAGGAATCGTCGAAAAAGGACTTATGAACGAACGTGATGAACCGATCGACGGGCTCTTCCGCGCCACTTCGGTGAGAGATTTGCAACCGCTCCTGAGCTGGTGGGAACAGAACAAGAGTTCATATCAACCATACCCGACTAGCCGCTACATCCAGTAGCACTTACGGCGAGAGCGATGTTTTTTCGAAGGAAGAGAAGAGACGAAACCACGGTCAATGACCGTGGTTTCGTGCATGGCATCCCCCTGGGAAAAACAATTGTCGTCGGGTCCTCGGGACTTCTCAAATCTTCAAGGCGAAATCAAAGTGGTGCGCTTTAGCGATGTACGCAGTTCTCGGTATCGATACCTTCGAGCCTCAACATAACAGAACCCAAAAGGACTCACCAAACCAGAGGCGCCCAATTCGTCGAAATCGCGGAATATGCATGACTTCCGCCGTGATCTCCAGGATTTCCCCCAGCATTCAATGCAACGAATACTGACTCAATGATGCTGTAACATGCCAAAAGCCGCTCAACGGCGAAAGACTCGAGATTTTTTCCCGAGTCTTCCTGAGTAGATTTTGCGACACCGCTGGTAACTGTTCAGCCTTCCCAATGTACGGGACGATCGAAAATAGCACCGAGGGTGACTCCTCGTCACCCTCGAACTCAGATCGATTCCTGCGCATCTGCTGGTTGATTCCCTTACTTAGAACTCCGCTGCAAGAGTGCAAGTAGGTGCGAAACAGGTACGGCCAGATTAAGGTTCTGACCTTGAGGATACGAGGCCACGGATATTCCGACGACAGCACCTTGATCATCTAAGACAGGTCCTCCACTATTCCCTGGAGAGATTGGAGCGCTCATTTGCATCAGTCCATCATTTCGATAACTGCTCACGATTCCTTCAGAGAATGTACCTTCCTGTCCGAGCGGGCTGCCGACTACATATACAGTAGAGCCGATGGCGAGGTTGCCACCACTTGCAAGAGGCAAGGGCTTTGTCAACGTTCCTGGAACATATAGCAAAGCAAGATCGTGTTCGACATCCACGGCAATCACTTTGGCGATTGAAAATTCACGACCACTGCCTGAGAATTTAATTACCCCACTGGAAGCACCATCGATTACGTGGAAATTGGTGGCAATCACATGTGGACTCACGAAGAAACCGCTGCCGCAGCCCTTCTCCATTCCGTCCTCGTCTTTGGTATAGATAGTCACGGTGGACGACATCACAGCACGGATGTCTATGTTTCTAGCGGGCGCCGCGGCGCGTGTTCGAGATTCAGTCGTCATAGACTGTTTTTTTGAATCTCCGTCAATGGAACGTCCTTGTGGAGCTGGTGCGAATAGCATTTGAGCCGCCATAAATGGTGCGATTATTTTGATAAACATGTGTGCCTCCTGGTATTGCAATCGGTATCGTGTGTAAGAACTGCGTTATCGCATTTGCGACTACGATTTCAATTCTGTCTCACAGAGACCGGAAGCGGCATCACTGGTTCACTAAGGGCGTTGAATGAAAACATCAACTGGAGTTTTGCAACGCTTGCCGCACGTTTGCAATAGTTTTGACCCAATGCAGCGCAATTTCGGGAAATCGAGAGATGGAATTCAGGCAACAAGTATCCAGGACGGTTTAGAATGCGCTGCAAGAGCAGTCCGGGATCTGCCTTCTCTTAGCTGGAGTATGAAATGAAGAGGCTACTGACTACATTGACCCTATCATTGGTTTGCCTGGCAACAGGTAATCCACTTTTTGCCGCCAAAGACACCGCACCGAACGTCCTCGGATATTACTCTCTGAAGAGATCCGGTGTCTCCCTGGGAGCCGGACAACCAGAGGGGTTGAGCGACTCCTTAGAATTAGCCACTCCCAGAGGCGGTAAACAAGATTCGCTATGGGAGTCTGCCAAGAAGAAAGTCAAGAGCAAACAGTTCACAGATGCGATACCGGTCTTGTCGCAATTGATCACGCAAAAAAACAATCCAGCCCTTGCCTATGCGCTTAGAGCTAAGAGCTGGTTAGCCCTTGGCAAACTCGACAAAGCTTCCTCCGACGCAGCAAAATCACTAGCACTCGACAACAAAATGGCTATTGCTCACACCGTGATCGGACTGTGCCAACTTCATCAGAACAATTTACAGGCAGCGATGCAATCATTCTCCAAGTCCATCGAGTTGGAGCCAGGAAACATCGAAGCACGCTCCCTCCGCGCACTTTGCAAGATGGCTAATAGAGACCTGAAATCAGCTCGAGAGGATCTAGATGTAGTCTTGAAAGCAGATCCGAATAATCTCGACGCTCTGTTCAATCGAGCAAAGGCCAACATCATGCTGTCCAATTGGATCGCGGTAAAAACAGATTCACAAAAAATGATTTCGATCGATGCGGCCGTTCCAGAAGGTCACATGTGTATGGCTGTCGCCCTCGAAAACACCGGTGATGGCTACAAATCCGTGCCT
>CAYTDR010000850.1:0-3719 GCA_964436185.1 uncultured Candidatus Obscuribacterales bacterium
ATCCAGGCTTTATCACAAGTTGCAGACGAGGCTGGCACATCGAGAATGATTGTTCTACGCCTATCTACGCGACTTTCGCCCGTTTCTTGCACCGGAGGGCCTTCCTCTTGCATTCAATACCAATAGAAATGGGCCGTAAATTATGAGTCTCGATCGCCTGGAAAAATGCCGACGAGCCGCAGCGAATACAGGGAAAAATTCAACTGGCACCCACTCTTGGGCAATGTCGCCGCAGATTTTCAGCCAGTAGAAACAAGTATGGCGGTCAGAAGGGTATGATCATCTTGGTGTTGCTCTTGCGTCGCGACCTATCAAGGATGTTCCACGAGTTGAGAGCTGAGTTCAAAACAGGCTAAATGGCAAAGATTCTCTTAGTTGAAGATGAACCAGACATATCGGACCTGGTAGCCACTTGGTTGAGAAACGACCACCACGTCGTTGAAGCAGTCGGGACTGGTGAAGATGCCCTCGATTTGCTGCGGGTGTACACCTTCGACCTCTTAATTCTGGACTGGATGTTGCCAGGAATGACCGGAATAGAAGTCTGCAGACGCTTTCGAGACCGGGGTGGCTCCACGGCTATATTGATGCTCACCGCCAAGAAACACGTAGACGAGAAAGAGGTCGGTCTGGACGCCGGTGCCGACGACTACCTGACCAAACCGTTCGAGCTCAAGGAGCTTTCCGCTCGAGTAAGAGCGCTTCTTCGCCGTCCCGTGAACTTCAGAGGAACAATTCTGAAAGTCGGCCCGATTGTAATGGATACTTCTACTTATAAGGTAACCAAAGATCCGGGTGATGAGATCCAGTTGCTGCCCAAGGAGTTCGCGCTGCTGGAATTTTTCATGCGCCACCCCAATCAGGTGTTCAGCGCAGAAGCGCTTCTCGATCGGGTCTGGGCCTCCGAATCAGAAGCCTCGCCGGAGACAATCCGTACATATATAAAAAGACTGCGCAAAAAGATCGATGAGCAAGGGAAACCATCGATGGTCAATACCGTACACGGCGTGGGATACAAACTCGTCGAGCCGGAGTAAGGCGTAAATTCTCCATCAGGCAAGGTTTTGGCGAACGAAAAGAATTTCGGGCGGCGGAAATCGCTTTCCACATTTTTGCCACATTCATACCCTAGACTCAAAACATCGAGACATGAATTGCTTTGATAAGGGATCTCAAAATGTCGCACAAGTCGAAAATCACTGCACAACTTGGAAGATACTACACGCTCAAGTCGCTTCAACCACTAAACCTGGCTGAACTTCAGTATCTCCATCACGGTGGGCTCACACCGCCGACAAAACATAGACAGGGATTTTTCCACAAGTGCATTGAGTCGTTCAAGAGTCACCTGCCGAGAATGAAGCAGATGGCAGAAGATCTCTTTTATGAGCCTGTTGAAGAGCAAGAAGCTTACGAATACGAAAACGCAGAATAAAAAGAAAGCTCGAACAATATTCTTGACAAAGGGGCGGACTCAGAGTTATCTGGGTCCGTCGGGGTTCTAGACAAAATTCTTTGAAACCATATGCGATGGCAGAGTCTACCTGGCCTCGACCTTATGCTCGACAAGAGCTGCAGTCAGTGCCTTGAGAAGCCCATACCGGACTAGCTCATCAAAATCCCTGGAATCGACAATGTCGTAGGCCGCACCCGCATCGACCAGCTCGTCATCCATGGCGTGAATGACAGGGGTGCCGAAAGTCGATTCATCAACGGTGAGAAAGGTAACAAGCAACTCTTTCGGATTTTTCATGCGCTGAGTAGCATTTACGAGCACGTCTCTGATCGCCACGGAACTCGCCTCACCATCAGAGAGAACAGCGATCGCCAGAGGTTTTACATTGCCCTGGCTCTTTCTATGGAAGTAGTCTTCGATCAAATAAGAAAGCGGCTGAGCAATGTCCGTTCCACCTCCCGGATTAAGACCGTTGTAGATGTCAGCGATCTCTGAGAGTCTGGCGTTCTTAGAAACGGCAAACTCATGATTGAACGGCACCATCGTAATTCCATTTGGAAAGAATCTTTCCCCATGTCTGTAGAACGATAGGCTTTCATTCTTACACCACTGCCAGCGGCTCTCCAGGGCGCCATCAATAGAAGTCTTCAGATTACCCTTCATGCTGGACGAACAATCAATGAGCAAGGCGCAATCGTAGTTAGCCAGGTACTTGACTGACTGGTCAAGAATTTCCGGATGAGTGATTTTCCCCTCAAATTTGACAGTCCTGGTGGAATCCAATTTCCCTTTCATCGTTTTCAGGGAAGCGTTGGGCTCCCTGATGCGTAGCTTCAATTGATAAGACTTGTCTTTTCGCCTTACAGAGAGAACAACAAATCCCTTCTCCACTTTCGCTTGCAGTATTTGATCGTCTTTCCGCAATCCGCTCAACCAGGCAAGGGAAGGGAGAAAGACTTTGGTCACTTTGCCGGTAAGAACGTTCTTGCTCTTGTTGTCTACGTCATATCCCAGGTCGGAGCGCATAGACTGTTGCGCCCTGGTGGCATCGATTGCCTTTTGACAAGCCTGGTATCTCGGATCGTTGGCACCGAACTTCTGGGCGCGAATCATAGCCAGCTTAAAAGCATTCATCGCTCGCCTGTAGTCTCCATCCTGATAGAGCTCCATGCCTACCTCATAGACCTTCATGCTGCCGCTTTTCGGTATGTTCAAAACTTCAGGATTGAAGAGATCTTCGATACGACCAAGCAGCTTTTTCTCCGGCTCCGGATTGGTAGTGTCCAGCACGGGCGTCAGTGCTTCCAATTTCACTGGTGGTCGAACGGGAATCGGCTCGGCAATTTGAGCCCGCACACCAGGGTCTCCCACCACCCCCATCAGAGACATCACACAAAAGAGTAGACCCGTTTCGAAACTGCGTCGTCGAATCTGCCGGACAGTCAAAGGCATATAAAACTCTCTCCTCGCTACGAGTATCTTAGCCTGTTTCCCATCATGCACTCTTTCGATAGAGGCACCATAAAACCGCTATTTGTCGAATTACACAGCCTGGCAAATCACCAGGTAAACATTGCCTCGCCTACTCTTGGCTACCCACTGTGAGGAGGGAACCTCATGCTCAGGTCCTGATATCATAAAGGTTATCAAGAGAGGCTCCCTGCGTTAATGCCGATTCACTCTTCCCCCCTCAAAGTTTTTTTGCTTTCGATGTCCTTGCTCCTTGTGGTGGCACCAGAAGCGGATGCACGTCGCTCCCTGCATCGCAACAGCTCCTCACCGAACAGATCGCGCGCAGCCAGACACTATCGGGGCCAACCTAGTAACTGGATGCAAGGTCGTGGCTCCGACTCTCAACGAGAGACTAAAGGACTGACCACCTGGGAAGCGCCGTCCAAACAAGAACGCCTGGTGGACGAAGAGATTGAGCAGGCACAAGTCGACTATGGTATCGAAGACAAACGTGTCGCACGTCTTATCTGGAAACATGCCAAAGACTACTTCCAGGCGCGGAACTACAAGAAAGCAAAAGAGCTGATTGGAGAGATTTACGAGCTGACCGAAAGAGATCCAAACTTGACTGCGCATCTGCCTAACGACGAGATAGCAAAAATGGATAGAGAGGCGAATCAGCGCTTACAAGCACCGGGGCGTCATTCTCGATATCAGCCTTCTGGTGGCACTTCCGCATACAATCCAAGCATGCTGGCACCAAACTCCAAACGAACGACAGGAAGCCACAAGCGTGGCAAACCGGGTCAAT
>CAYTDR010000850.1:3729-3966 GCA_964436185.1 uncultured Candidatus Obscuribacterales bacterium
TGTCATCGTGGTCGGACGTTCTCGGCTCTTCGGCACTACCGAAGTCGTCTCATCAAGCCGGATCAAAGCCGACCGTTCTCAACTCTTCGGCATTGCCAAAAACGCCTTCTCGAGCCAGATTAAAGCGATCGATGCACCAGCCGGTTCCAATCGCTACGTTTAAACAGCAGCCCAAGCTGATCAGAATGCCTTCCTCCACTTTCGCTATCACAAACAATCACGTGCTCTTACGCCACC
>CAYTDR010000851.1:0-3956 GCA_964436185.1 uncultured Candidatus Obscuribacterales bacterium
TTGATGTCCAGTCAGTTAATCACTGAGGAACAACTGGTCGAACAATTGGAAGCTGCGTCGATTACGAGACGTCCTATTGGTGAATTGTTGGTACGAAACAATTTAATCACCGACGGTCTTCTGTACGATCTCCTCACCGTGCAGAAACTCTGTGCGGTAGGCTTGATGGACAGCAAGAAGGCTGTCGAGCTGGTCGAGAACGCGACGAAGAACGGTTGTGACGTCGCCTCTCTGGCACGAAGCGAAAACCTCTTTCAATATGAGGAAGGTTGCGGCATCGCTCTGCGTCTATTGATGACTTCCGGTGTCATTCGCGAGGATTGGGTTCTTTCAGTTCGACAGAATTTTTTGGATTATGGGTTGAGCTCTCTTTCAACACTCGTGATCTCGGGGCTAATTTCGAAAGAGCTCAGCGATGCGGCTCTACACTTTGCAAAACTTTTAAAAGAAGGCAACATAGGAAACGATGACGCAACACGGGCAATTGCGTACTGCAAGCTAAATCGATGCAATTCAAAAACAGCCATGGAGGAGCTGTGCATCGAAGTCAATAAGCGGCAAGCACAGCTTGACGCAGCGCATAGACAAATGCAAATCTCCCAGCAGGAACTCACTATTTGTATGGCCTCTATCTCGCTGTTTACTATTTTCGTGCTTGCCCTTGTTGACTATCTTATGCCTGATGAGCTCGTCGGACCGTCCCTTGTCACCATACTTGCGAGTTCCGGCTTCCTGATGATGGCATTCGAATTCAAGTTCGACGCATTTCGCCTGACCGCAAGCACGAAGTAGTTTCCATCTTCGCGCTCGCGTCAGACTAAGACTGGCAGGAATTCTGGGTTGGGGCGGGTTTTATCCGCCCCAACTGTCTTTATGAGCAATACCTGGCGAGGAATCCGCGTTCTCGTGCCTTCTCGAACATCAGTTTGAACAAGAGTCCGGCCCCTAACAGATAGATGATGTTGAGCAGGAAGGCAGTGAGCATGTACTGCCAGACATCATGCTGTCCGGACAAAATCGCTCGCATACCTTCGAACACGTGCGAAGCTGGAATGCATTTTGCCAGGGGTTGAAGCCATGCCGGCAGTACGCTGACCGGGTAGAACACCGCGCATAGTGGCTGCACGATAAACGGTATTGCCCAGGCAAGCACTTCTGCCTGCGGTCCCCAGCGCAGGATCAAGGCTGTTGCCATGACACCGAACGCCCATCCTGTGAGCATCAAGTTGCCGAACAGGAAGGCGAAGTCGAACCCGAGTGACATGATGTTGAAGCCGTACATGAATGCCGCGCAGACCGACAGCAGGACGACAACGATCGATGCTTGTATGAATCCCAACACGTAGGCAGAAGTTATGAACTCCGTGACTGTCACCGGGGAGGCGAATATGTTGAGAAGGTTTCGTGACCAGACGTCCTCGAGAAACGCCATGCAGACGACCTGCTGGGCTCGGTAGAAGACGTTCCACAAGATTACCGCTCCCAGAAGGAAGGTAATCATTGCCGGCACCGCATTTGATACTTTTAGCATGTACATCGTAACGAAGCCCCAGACAATGAGGTCCATTACAGGCCAGAAACATACGTCCATGGCACGGAATGCGTTGCGCGAGCAAACTAGTGTGTATTTTTGAATTAGTGCTGCAACTCTATTCAAGTTCATGATGCTTTCGCTTTCTCCAATAAATTTTGTCTTGCAATGGTGATGAATACTTCCTCGAGCGAGTCGCTGCCGTATGTCCGCAGAATCTCATCGCTGGAGCCTTCCGTGACTACCAGTCCCGAGCTCATGAAGATAACGCGATCGCACAACTCGGCTACGTCGAGCATGTTGTGTGAGGACGTGATGATAGTGGTGTTATCTTCAGTGCTGACATACTTCAAGACCTTTCGAACCTTGTCGGCCAGGTCCGGGTCAAGGCTTGCCGTCGGCTCGTCCAGAATCAAAAGCTCCGGTCGATTGAGCAGTGCCTTGCAGAGGTTGAGCCTGGTCTGTTCTCCCGAGGACAACATTCCTGAGGTCTTTTTCCGCAGGTGCGAGATCTCGAACATATCGAGCAGCTCTGAAATTCGCGTGTCCGGGGACTTCACCCCGTAAATGCGGGCGAAAATCTTCAGGTTGTCCTGTACCTTGAGGTTGTACGGGAGCGAGATGTACGAGGAGGCAAAGTTGATTCTCTGCAGAATGTGAGAACGAGCTTTTTCCATCGACTGACCAAAGAGCTCTATGCGCCCCGATGTCGGCTTGGTTATGCCGAGCATCATGTGTAGCGTGGTGGTCTTTCCAGCACCGTTGGCACCCAATAGACCGACAATCTCGCCTTTGCGTACGTGAAAAGAGACGTCCTTCACCGCAATGTATTTGCCGTTGTCGAACAGCTTTCGGATATTTTGGACATTTACGATCTTCTCTGACATGGGGTGACTCTCCATAACAACTTCTAACGCCGCTTGGTCTGTGGTTTTGGCTTTGCCGAAATGAAACATTGCTAGAACTCCTTCCAGAATTCCTGTGATATGTGTAAACGCGAAAAAAGAGCAAGAGCACACTGTTTCTACGGGAGGCGCGCGGCAGTTTCCGCTGCGTTTCCGCCTCCAGGTGCTCTTACTCTTAAAAAATAGGTATTGTTTAAGTCGAAGTGAGCTTGTTAGCTCACCAGATTGGGCAAACTGATGGAGGCAGCGTCAATGACGTAGCTTTTCGCCTGGGATTCTGTTGCTTGGCATGAAAGCCTCCTCGAAAATAATCTTTGCGCCCAATGCGCATTCGAACTCTCCTGCAAATATACCCCACAACGTTTCGTTCGGACAAGCCCCCTTTGCGAATTCTTTTTTCAGCGAATTCTGCATCAGGAGCCGAAAGCTGTAAGCCAACAGCTCATCCAAATCACGTCTAGAGCTTATTACTAAATGCTATGAAGCTAACTATGGCCAATACACATAGATGAAGATTCAGGGAAGCATCTTTAGAGGCCTCAAGACATGTAATCAGATTCCTGGTTTGGAACAAAATGATGATTAGCATCAAAGGGCTAGAGGTACATTCATTCCAGGGAATCACTGATTTTGGCTTTGGAAAGGCAAAATTGTTAAGTGTCGCTGGCGAAATCGCAGCTCAAAAGTGAACATTGAACCTGGATTCAATGGACGTTGGGGGCTGAGTGGTTAGACACGAGCGGTTTGCTACGAAGCCGTTGAGTAAATTGAGCGGTTGATCATTGGTGCGAGGGAAAAGTAAGACATATGAAAGAGCCAGCAGGGATGACGGTGGAGAAGCTGCGGTTTGGTGAGTTTCTCGAGCTCCTTGAAGTTATTGCTCCGGAAAACATTGATGAAACTCTTTCTGCGGCGAAGGACCTGGACATACCGATCGGAAAGGCCACGGTTCTTCGTGGTCTTTTGACCGATGATAATCTCACGCACATCGTTCAATTGCACTGTCTTGTCAGAGATGGAACCATCGATCTGGAAGACGCCAAAGATGTTTACCGCGTGGCCAGGCGGAAGAACATGTCCATAACGCAGGCGCTGAGCGAAATCGGCCTGGGTGTCGGTATGGAGAACAAGGTCATGCTCGGCTCCCTTTTGACCGAGTCGGGAGTAGTTACTGATAAAGCTGTCGACGCTGCTCTGGAGCTTCAGAGACTCTGCGGTCTTCCAATCGGACGAATTCTCTATGTCGATGCGAAGATTCCGCCATATTTGCTTTGGGTGGCGCTGGAGCTGCAAGGCGAGATTCGCAATAACAGTCGCAGTGTCAAGAGTGCTGTCACCGCACTCAATACCATCTCGCAGCAATCGGAGTATCGTGGATCTCAGGATCAGAAGGTTGCGCGCGAAGGTGATAGGCTGCAAGTCGATGACTTGCTGCTAGATGCCAGTGTGTGCACTCAAAGTGATTTGGGTGTGGCATTTTTGCTACGACGGTTTCAGGCGGCTTGAAGACGTTGCGGAGA
>CAYTDR010000852.1:0-3953 GCA_964436185.1 uncultured Candidatus Obscuribacterales bacterium
GAAGATGTTCGCCAGGATGAAGATCTTCGTCGGCAAGAGAGAAGTTCTTGCACTGCCTACCTCTGCCATTCAGGATGCAGGCTCTCACAAAGTCGTCTTTGTGCAGAAATCTGCCAATCTTTTTGAGCAAAGGCAGGTCGAGCTGGGTGAGCAAACCGGCAAATTTGTGGCAGTTCTCGATGGCGTGGAAGCCGGTGAGAAGGTAGTGACGAAAGGCTCCATGCCGCTTCGAGCCCTCGTGATGCGCAAGATGCGCTGAGTCCACCAACTTCCAAGAGCCCTTGAGATGAATGTACAAAGGGAGCCTCAGTTGGAACACGATAAGACCGAAATCACGAATCAGTCCCTCTTTTATCGGGTGACTGGAGCTTTAATCGAGAAACGCTACTTTGTTATCTTTCTGCTTCTAGTCATTCTTTCATGGGGAGTTCTCTCCTATCAACGCCTCCCACTCGAGGCTTTTCCAGACGTTGCGAACATGCAAGTTCGAGTCATCACACAAGTCCCCGGCAAAGCGGCCGAGGAGGTGGAAAAGCTAGTCACGATTCCGATCGAGAAAGAGGTTAACGGCATTCCTCATGGCAGGCCGCCGCGTTCAATCTCGATTTTTGGACTGTCTGTCGTGACAGTGGTGTTCGACGATGATATTGAACCGAACGATGCCAGACAGCAAGTCCTGGCCAAACTCGCCAACGCTGACGTGCCCGAGGGCATCGAGCCGAACATTGATGAAAACGCCTCTGCAGTCGGCGAGATCTTCCGGTACAAGGTGGAAGGCGCCGATTGGTCCTCCGCGGACCGCAAAGAGACACAAGAATGGCTGCTCAGCAGGTTATTCAAGTCTGTAGACGGGATTGTCGATTCCACCGGCTTCGGCGGACCGACCAAGATTTTTCTGGTGGAACTCGATCCTGGCCGCCTGAGAGCGCTCGATCTGAGTCAGAGCCAGGTGTCAGATGCAATCGCCAGATCCAATGACTCTACCGGCGGTAGCTATATAGTCAACAACGAACAACGATTTATGGTTCGGGGACTCGGACTGATCAAGAATGTCGAGGACCTGAAGAACATAGTAATTACTACGAGCGATGAGGGAACACCGGTTCTGGTCAAGGACGTTGCCACCGTCAGCATCTCCGAGGCCGTTCGTAAAGGTCAAGTCGGCATCAACGAAGATGACGACGCCGTCGAAGGCATTCTCATGATGCGTCGCGGAGACAATCCATCTCGTGCCATCGGCAATCTGAAAGAAGTCTGGGATGACATCCAGAGCCAGCTGCCACCAGGCATGAAGCTCGTCACCATACAAGATCGCACAGTCCTGGTCAATCAAACAGTGGAGACTATCTCCCACAATGTGGCAGAGGGCGTGGTGCTGGTCGTCGTCATTCTCATGCTCTTCCTCTTCCAGGTACGCTCCGCACTGGTCTGCGCGATTGTCATACCGACTGCGTTGCTGGGCGCCAGCGTTATCCTGAAGTGCTTCAATATACCTGCCAATATCCTCTCTCTTGGTGCCATCGATTTCGGTATCATTGTCGACGGTGCAGTCGTCATGATCGAACACATAACCAAACGTGTTTCCGCCGTCGAGGAAAACACCGCCGGCAACGTGCGTAACGCGATTTGCTGCGCAGTTAACGACGTGGCCAAACCCATATTGTTCGCCACCGCGATCATAGCCATGACCTTTTTACCGATTCTCAGTTTCGAGCATGTAGAAGGTAGATTGTTCAAACCGCTCGCTATTCTGATGAATATCGTGCTGATGATCGCAGCGCTCTCAACAGTTACCATAGTGCCCGTCATCTCATATTTCGTCTTCAGGCAACGTTTGCCAAGGAAACGCGAGAGCCCGATTGTGCTCTGGATGGAACGGCGCTATGAGCGGCTTCTTCCCCTGCTTAGCAAACATCGCAAGAAAGCGCTCGTCGCCTTTGTCGCGCTCTTCATCGGTGGATTCTCACTGGCACCATATCTGGGGACGGAGTTCATTCCCGAGCTTGAGGAAGGAAACATCTGGCTGACCGTTTATGTCCTGCCCCCGAGCGTCACGCTTGAAAAATCGGTGGAGATAGCGAGAAACATCCGTAATATTTTTCGTTCTTACCCCGAATCTGCGGACGTTCTTACCCAGATAGGGTCACCGGACGACGGCACTGATCCGAATCCATACAACATGATCGAAGTGCTTGTGACACTCAAGCCATCCGGCACCTGGCGAAATCAGTTTGCCTCCAAGGAAAAACTGATTGACGCCTTGAACGACGATATCAACAGGCAAATCCCGGGGCTGATTCTCAACTTCTCCCAGTGCATCAAAGACAGTATGGAAGAGGCAATGTCGGGAGTGAAAAACGGCGAATATGCGATCAAAATATTCGGCACTGACCTGCGAGTACTGGAGAATCTCGGCGATGAAGTCAGCCAGGCCATTGGTACTGTACCCGGTATCGTAGATGTGTCGCACGACAATCTCATGGGACAGCCGCAGCTTGCGATCGAGATAGACAGAACCAAATCATCGCGATGCGGCATCACCACAGATCAGATACTGGATATCGTTGAAACCTCTATTGGTGGCAAGTCAGTCACAAAACTGATCGAAGGTGAGCGCCGATTCGATGTAGTCGTAAGATTGAAAAAAGAGTATAGAGAGGATTCGCACAAGGTTGGCGACATTCTGGTGGCAGCACCCAACGGTCTCAAAATGCCTCTCCGCCAGCTCGCAAGCATAAAAGAAGTAGAAGGCGCCAACACTATCTTGCGAGAGAAAGGCAAGCGAAGAATTGCAGTCTACTGCAACATTCGTGGCTCAGATCTGGGCTCAGCCGTTCTTGGCTCACAGGCAGCAATTCGCAAAGAAGTTAAACTGCCGCCGGGATACGGCATTGAGTATGCAGGAGAGTTCGAGCGGGCGGTGGAAGCTGGGAAGCGGCTGTTGGTCGTGGTGCCCATCACTCTTGTCCTCATCTTCTGCTTGCTTTACCTGGCTTTTGATTCAGCGGGGTTGTCGCTTTTGATCATGAGCGCGATCCCCATAGCCGCAGTAGTCGCCACTATAGTTCTCTTCCTCACAGGCACTCACCTGAGCATCTCCTCCGGGGTCGGGCTGGTCGCGCTCTTCGGTCTTTCCACGCAGAACGCAGTGATCATCGTCTCGAGATTCAGGGACTTAAAAGACCGCGGCACATATCAAACAATCGTTGAATGCATCAATAGAGCCGCTCTCGACAAAATGAACGCCGTACTAATCGCCGCACTGGTCGCCGCCGTCGGATTGGCACCAGCCTCGATGTCGACCGGGATCGGGTCTCAGAGCCAGAAGCCGTTTGCAATTGTGATCTCCTACGGGATATTGCCGGCGACCTTACTTACCCTGGTCGCGCTGCCAGTGCTGGCACCAATCCTTCTGCGCTCACGCAAGAAGGATCCTGAGCCGGAGCCTGAGCTGGAACCGGAGCCGAAAGAAGAGACCTAAATCAAGGACGACTGCCCACTCAGACGTTCCGTCCGAGGCACTGCTCGGCTGATCGATCTTATCAACATCTTATCGAGAGGTTTTAATTTTACTGTTCGGCTTCGATCATCTATTATCAAATTACCCCCCAATACATCTAGTTTCCTTCCTGCCAGAAAGGCATGAAGTACACCTCTTCGATGGCGATCGATGATGGAGACCTTGTCAGCGTGCCGTTGAGCACGAGATAGTTTACGTAAACAAATAGATCAGATCGTAGCTTCTTTCTTCCTTCTTCCTCAGCTTCGATCCAACGGCGGACAATAACGATCACCTTCGATCGCGGTGAGTTCGTAGTGAGCTCATAGTCTGTCGTCGGCAGCAGTCGTGGTCCGTTGCAACAGCAGCCGCGATCAGTCGCAACAGCAGTCGTGGTCCGTCGCGGCAGCAGTCGTGGTCCGGCGCAACAGCAGTCGCGATCAGTCGCAACAGC
>CAYTDR010000853.1:0-3949 GCA_964436185.1 uncultured Candidatus Obscuribacterales bacterium
GCTTGTGGCAATTGTTGCGCCGCTCTACGCCTGTTGCTTCGAGGTTTTCCATAGCCCTCAAAATGTCATCGTGACTCATTTCCTTCGTTGGTACGTTATAGCGGGACACCAATAAAACGCCTGGATGATCTACGTTTTGGTTGCGCTTCAACTCCGCCAGCTCAACGAAATCAGCGCAGTTTGTAGTAAGCACCATGCGATCGGCGGCTATCGCTGCTTCAAACACCGCAGGGTCAGGCTTTCGTGTAAGACCAGCCTCAGTCACAGTCATAACATCGTGTAGCGCTACGCAGTTTTGAACTAAGAAGCTTGTCTAGGATGCACTCATCAACCAACAGCTTAAGGGGCAAGGCCAATTCCCTTTTCTTCGAGGCGGCGCAATTCTTCTTCAGCTTCCATTTCCAACAATACTTTGTTGCTTTCGCAGTAGTCCAAGATCTCGTACACTGCTTCTGCTGGCAGATCCCAATTATCTGCAGCTTCATCGATGCTCAAGCTGTTAGCTATCATGCCAGTCCAAACGGCAACGGCAGGTAGCTTACGCCCTTTGACATACAGTTGCTTCTTCCATGGATGTGCCTGCTCTACCAGATATGTCCATTTTTGAAGGTTCGGTTTTTCTATTCCGAGCATGACTAGCCTCCTCAAATTGTGTCTGGCCGGATCTCCGACGAACAAGTGATTTCCTTTTTTTGTTTCCGAGGCCAAATGCAGAGCCAAATGTATGGCCATTAACATTGCATCTTTTTTGCTTGGCGCATCAATCAACTCTCTCAAAGTCTCAATCTCTGCCTGCTGTTGCGGGCTTACATCGAAGTTCTCGCGTTTTGTATCTTTGGTCTTGCCCATTAGCGAAAGTGCCCTCTGAGTAATATTTGAGTGTACTCTACTCGCCAGTGCTTGGCAAGGAGGCTTGGTTTCTCAAATATGGTTCCCGCTACGTAAATGCGCGCTTACACACACTGGCGCTAGAGGATCCATGCACATGTATTAAAGTGGCTGCAGTTTCGGAGACGCGCGGGCAGAGATTGATTCGATTAAGCATCTGCTGCAAGAACCAGGTAGCGGATCTCTGCGGGGGCTCGACGTCTGGTTTCTCCACGATCAGCATGCCTCCTGCTTGCTGCCAACTTGATTCCTATTTATTGGGAAGTTCGAAATCCTTGTCCAGGATTGCTTGCACTGTGCTGCCCGCCTCGAGTTTTAGCCGTTCGCCCCTATCCGTCGAACGTCCCATGTTGGCGATGGCTCCAATCGTACTGATGCCAGGTACGCCAATAAATCGTAGACCGGTATACAGACCTACTCCCAAACCGGCTCGTGCTGCCGAACTTGCCAATTGCTTTTTTTCAGTCAGGCTGTTTATTGGTTCGAGTTCCGCAATCGCTTTGATGTGCAAATTCTTCCCGTCATCTTTGCGGATCGAACCAAAAACGATAATTATTCTTCCATTCGTAAAGCGTCCGGAATGGCGGCAATAGTTCATCTTGCCTTTCACTTCGCTACCGGCTTTTGCCACTTCCTGGCCGTTGAGCATGAGTGGTTTCGTTAATGTACCGAGAACCCTGTCGCCGAATTCGGACCGATCCGAGTCGATGGACTCTTTGAGTGTTACATCAATGGCTGTGCCCTTCTTGATGGACGATTGGGATGTTTGTGGAACCGTCGGCAGTGTCGTTGAAGTAGGCTCGGAGGGTGCAGGAATGAACGCAGTTCTGGCGACAGATGCCAGGAGCGGTGAGCCACTGGTCTGCTCGGGCTGTTTGGTTTGAGTGCTGACTTTATCGCTCGCGGTTGTAGTGACAGTTGACGAGTTCGTTTTTGACTGTGGAATGTCTGGTTCCACTTGCGCCGTTTTTGTGTCAGATGTCGAGTTGGGCTTGGACAGTGTGCTGGCGGGTTCCACACTCGCTGTTGCTGTGTCAGATGTTGGGTTCGGCTTAGATTGAATACTGACAGGTTCCGCAGTCGCTTTTGCCGTGTCAGGCGACGTGATTGGCTTGGACTGTGAGTCGGCTAGCTGCAGAGTCGCTGACGCTATGTCAGAGGTGGGGTTCGGTTTAGATTGAGTACTAATAGGTTCCGCGGTCGCTTTTGCCGTGTCCGGCGACGTAATTGGCTTGGACTGTGAGTTGGCTAGCTGTAGAGTCGCTGACGCTGTGTCAGATGTTGGGCTCGGATTAGATTGAGTACTGGCAGGTTCCACAGTCGCCTTAGTCGTGGCAGGTGGTGCGAGTGGCTTGGGTGTACTGGCTACCTCCGGAGAGGTTGTGTCAGATGTTGGGTTCGGCTTGGATTGGCTGCTCACAGGTTCCGTGGTCGCCTTGACCGTGTCATAACTCGGACTCGGCTTGGATTGAGTGCTGGCTGGCTCTATCACCGCCTTTGGTGTTGTTGGTGGACTGCTGTCCGGTCCGAGAATCGCCTTTACGGTGTCTGGAAGTGGATGTGGTGATGCTGGCGGGATGTTCAGCACAAGTTCATTTCCTTTCCACTTGCCCTTGACCGCCGGCGCTTGTGCTGTTGCATAGTCCTCTTGCACTTCCGACATCACCGATTCTCGGATAGCCGAGAACGACTCGCCGAGCACGCTGCGTCCTGGATTTGCTCGCAACGCCTCAAGAAGTTTGCGAGTGAAAATCCCATTCTCGTAACGCTTGGACTCCCAAGATTGCTGATTTGGCTCACTCGAGCAGATAACTAGTTGACCGGTCCCTAGCGCCAATTGCTCCGCATCGAAATTGCCCTTGTAGAACAGACCCTTGGAATTCGTTCTCACAGCACCGCTGTGGCATGCGTCCAGAACCAGCAGCACCCGGTCGCTCAGAACCCGAGACTTAATCGATTCGACAACTTTGTCCATCTCGATTCCAGTAGTGTATAAATCCTCGGGATCGCTGTCGCTCGCCACAATAAAATTCTGACCACGGATATCCGCTTGTGCTGGGCTTCCATGAGTAGAGAAGAACAGAACGACCATGTCGTCAGGTTTGGCTACTCGGGCTAAGAATTTCGTTCCGAGTTCGGAAAGAACCCTTCTTTGCGTGGCTTGCTCATCTAAAAGCAGGCGAACGTGGTCTGGAGCGAAGTTTGCTTCATTCACCAGATAGTCGCGAAAGTCCCGAGCATCTTTACTGGCATACCTGAGCCGAGGTATGTCCTTACTGGAATAATTGCTAATGCCTACGATAAGAGCCCATTTGTCTCGTATTGGACGGTTCACGTCCTTTTGTTCCGTCAATGTCAGGGCTTCAGCATTGCTCTGGCTGTCTGCGCCTGATGTTGCTGCAGCGAATGCATCTGGCGACCCAAAACTTCCGCCTGCCAGAAAAAGGCAGATGGCCGACAGGTACAGCCTATCTAAAATGCGATTTTGAATTTTAAATGTCCTGATGGATGTCAAACTGCCTTTTATGGCTCGTTCGCGCATTCTGATCCTCCACGTCGCAAACCGGCTGGGATAACTAGTTTAACGCCTCTCAGTTCAAGGGCAGAATGTTCTCGGAAAATAATCTTCGCTGCTGTGGTTCCTGACCCATATTCATGCCTGCGAGTGGTCCGGAACATCGGATAAAGGTCCGTCATTCGTGTGAATTTGCTTGAGCTAGCTCCAATCAAAGGCGAAGTTGGCATATGGTCGTGATACCGCAGATGGAACCACTTGTCTATGAACATTTACAGGCTGTGTTCCAGAGCAGTGAACTTGAGACATGGAAATGCACACATGCAAGCAAGGATTTTGCTTGTGTGTATCGATGATATCAAAATAGGCCTGATATACCAATCGTTTAGACAATTTTGTTCATTGGATTTCAGTGTGGTGATCACGATTCCTACGCTTTATCACTCCCTGGTCTCGTTTCTCAATAGTGGCTCCAGCGCTTTATCTTCGAGGAATGCGCTTAAAGCGACGCTTTAAAAAAACAATTGATAGGTTACGAGCAATTTC
>CAYTDR010000854.1:0-3949 GCA_964436185.1 uncultured Candidatus Obscuribacterales bacterium
TCGTGATCATTGGACCGCCTGGAACAGGAAAGAGCCAAACTATTTCGAACATGAGTGCGCATCTACTGGGACAAGGAAGATCGATCTTATTTGTTTCGGAGAAAACGGCAGCTCTGGAAGTCGTGTACCGACGACTTAACGAAGTAGGGTTAGGTAGGTTCTGCCTTGAACTTCACTCAAACAAAGCAAAGAAAACGGCCGTACTGAATCAGTTTAGAACATCCTGGGAATCAGCTTCCCGGACATCAACGGATGCATGGAACCAGGAAGGAGAGAAGCTTCGAATATTGCGCGACAAGCTGAACAAACTTGTAAGCCATCTCCATAAGGTTCATCCAAACGGATTGACCCCGCATTATGCAATCGGAGTGAAAGTTCGAAATCAAGAACTCGCTGGTCGACTCAAATTTAGCTGGTCCCGAGCAGGACAACATGACGCTGTCGCACTCGAGAAAATGAGAGATGCAGTCGAGCGATTAGCCTTGCAGGCGAAAGCCCTGGGTACGTTTTCTGATACGCCATTGGGCATCATATCGTCCGGTGATTGGTCTCCGCAATGGGAGGCACAGATAGTTGAAACTGCTGGTCGTCTCGCTAGCGCAGCAAGAAGTGCGGAACGAACTTGCGAGGGTTTATGTGAAGCTGTCGGTATTTCGCTTCCGGACAAGACTTTTCAACGGTTGGATGCATTGGCTGCGCTGGCACAGATATTGAATGATTCTTATCGCAAGCAGACGAGTTTTGCGCTTGAGCCGGACGGACAAGATCGTATCGATGCCCTTGAGTCCGCTGTAGACCATCTTCGGAAGTATGCAGAGAACCAGGCGGCGCTGAGTTGCTCATATGAACCGATGGCATGGCGGAAGCTTGATGGCGCTGAAATTGAAAAAACATGGCAATCTATCCAATCTTCATGGTGGCTTAAGCGGATTTGGCTTCAATACAAAATGTCCAAAGAGATGCAAGCGGGAGGCGCGCTTGGGAAGCCAGATCCTGCTAAGGACGCAGCAATTCTTCAGCAACTTAAGCAGCACGGAGAAGCACTCGATAGATTAGATCGGCAGTTATCAGAGTTTCGAGGTTGGAACGGACACACGTCTGATCCTCAGGTTGCGATTGAGCTACAGAACTCTGGACAGCAAATTCGAGTAGCTGTCAGCAAACTGGCCGATAGTGCCGAAGCTCTAATCGAGGTTCGCTCTAAAGTTCGCACGCTTTTGCGCGAAGAAAACGATCTGTTGGCACCGGATACGGCACTAAGGCGATCGATCGGAGCATTCCTCGAGTCTTTTAATGTCTTTCGTGATACAAGCTCAGCTTTCGAATCAATTGCAGGACAATCGATTCGCCAGTACTTCGCTGAATGTGATGGGACACTGGATATGGTTCGAGCTACAGCCGAAACCGTTGCCGATAGACATAACGAGCTACGAGACTGGTGCGCGTGGAGGAAGCGCAGAAAAGAGGCAGTTGAGTTGGACCTTCTTCCTCTCATTGAAGCCATTGAAGTCGATCGTGTTCCGTTCGCCGAGATTGCAGAGACTTTCGAGGCCGCATATTGCAATTGGTGGTCAGGGGCAGTGATAGGAGAAGACGAAGTTCTCCGAACGTTCTCTACCGTCGAACACAATACGGACATTCTCAAATTTTGCGAAATCGACTCACGATTTCAGAAAATCACCGCTGATTACGTAGCTGCGAAGTTGAGCGGAACCCTGCCAGATATGGACGATGTGAAGAAGAGTTCTCAGTGGGGAGTTCTCCGTCACGAGCTTCAGAAGAAGACTCGACATAAGCCGATTCGTCAATTGATGCGGGAGATTCCGGAGGTCGTCACGACTTTGGCACCGTGCCTGATGATGTCACCGCTATCGGTTGCGCAGTATCTTCCAGCCGATCAAAGTTTGTTCGACGTTGTAATCTTCGATGAGGCGTCACAAATAACGGTTTGGGATGCAGTGGGAGCAATCGCCCGCGGCAAGCAAGTAATCGTGACCGGCGATCCGAAACAGATGCCACCAACGAATTTCTTTGCAAGGAGTGATGACGACTCGGACGCCGATATGGAAACGGATGTGGATTTGGAGAGCATTCTGGATGAGATGCTCGGAGCTAGCATTCCAAGAAAGATGCTCAACTTGCACTACAGATCGAGGAAAGAATCTCTGATTGCATTCTCCAATGCCAAATATTATGACAACTCGTTGGTTACATTTCCGGCGCCAGTCTTTCCTGATCGTGGGGTAAGTTTGATTCGACCGAACGGGTTCTATGCTCGAGGCGGTGCCCGACACAATGAGGGCGAGGCGAGAGCTATTGTTGACGAGATCGTTCGTCGATTGAATCATCCTGATGCCAGCATTCGAAAACTGTCGTTGGGAGTCGTTTCATTCAATTCGGAACAACAGTCCTTGATTGAAGATTTGCTCGATGATGCACGAGCGAAGGATCCGGGAATCGAATGGGCATTCTCTAACGAGCTGCTCGAGCCGGTGTTCGTGAAGAATCTAGAGACTGTTCAAGGGGATGAGCGCGATGTGATCCTGTTCAGTGTGACTTATGGACCGGATCAGAGCGGTCACGTCACAATGAATTTTGGACCTTTGAACAGAACCGGCGGAGAGCGGCGCTTGAACGTCGCGATGACCAGGGCAAGAACCGAGATGTTAGTTTTCTCAACGCTGAGGGCGGATCAAATCGAACTGTCTAGAACTGGTTCGCGTGCGGTAGCAGATTTGAGACACTTCCTCGAATACGCAGAGCGAGGACCATCGTCGATCGGGTCGTTTGTGGCGGGTTCGATTGGTGACTTCGAGTCACCGTTTGAGAGTGCGGTGGCGAGCGCGCTGAAGGAGAAGGGGTGGGAGGTTCATCCTCAAGTTGGGGTTTCTGCTTATCGAGTTGATCTGGGGATTGTTGATCCCGATGCGCCTGGCAGTTATTTGACTGGTATCGAATGTGATGGCGCGATGTACCACAGCTCACAGTTTGCTCGCGAGCGTGACAAGATTCGGCAAGCGGTTTTGTCGGACTTGGGCTGGACGCTATTGCGTGTGTGGTCGACGGATTGGTGGAGTAATCGAGCGAAGTCGGTGGAAGTGTTGCACAACACTTTGCTGGCGCAGCTTGAGAAACATCGACAGCAGAAGCCTTGTGATGTCGATGTCGAACAAGAGTCCTCGGTGTAGCCGGCGTTCTTCGCGGGTGACTTATTCTTTTTCGCCGTTGATAGTCTTCAGTTGTTGCGATCTATTGTGATAAGACTGAATGCGCAGCCCGAAGCCTCGAGCGACATTGCCTCCTCTAAAGGATAGCTGCTCTTCATTGCTTGATCGACTGATGAACATTTTGTCGTCGAACAAAAAGGTGCAATTCAACAGTTAATGTTGATGAAATCGCGGCGACAATTTTGCTGAGAGGGAGCTGATAGTTTGGTCTTATTCAGCGCATACTCTTTCTAATTCCTTGCAGAAGGTGACTGCTATGCTCAACTTACCCAAAGACACTCTAGCCCACCTGAAGGCTCAACTGGCTGCGATGATCAAACCAGAGGACGCAAAACCGCTTAGCGACGAAGCTCTCCTTCAGAAGCTCGCTGAATTCAACATCTTCTTAGATCGAGAATCGATGGGTGAGCTCATCAAAAAACATAGCTATGTCGATGATATCGTTGACACTTGGGAGATCCCCGCGCACAAGCAAGGTGATCCGGAGGAAGATTGGATCTGGATTTCAGTTCGAGAACTTTGGATTCGGTGGTTTCCGGATCTGCCGTCTTGTAATCTGTTAGAAGAAAAAGTATTTGCAGGTTATGAAGAAGCGAAAACTGAGGACAACCGATGTCGGCTGTGGCTGGAAGCTTGGAACGTCCTGCTTGCAATTGTCGAGAAGACAGGAATGCAGTCGCTGACAGAACTGGATGAACGGTCGGATGATCTAGAGTTTCCAT
>CAYTDR010000855.1:0-3948 GCA_964436185.1 uncultured Candidatus Obscuribacterales bacterium
ACTCCTGCAAAAATGATAGAGCTCGATATCACAATATTTGCGATCAATAGCGCTCGAACATCGATGAGATCGGAAGGCGTAAAGGCTGGAGTCGGCTAAATCGAGAGGTGGTTGCTAAGAGTCTCGGCGTCGCGTAGTTAGCCTTAAGGGAATGCGAGAGATTTTGCCATCAATAACGCTCGACATCGTTGAGATTGGAAGGAGTAAAACCTGGGGTGGGCGAAATCGAGAGGCGGTTGCTGAGAGTCACGACGTTGCGCTGTGAGCCTTCGGGGAAGGCGAGCAGCTTCTTACCATCGAACCTCGAGATTATGGTGAGCATCATGCTGTTCATCTGGTAGTTACCTGACGAAGTTACGATGCGTGCGTTGACTATGCGACGATCTCTTGTGATGTCGCAAGCGTAAGTCACTTCTGTTCCTACAGGAAACCTGATTATAGGAGCGTTGCCCAGTTTGATGGCGCGATTGCCGATGACGATCGCATCGCCACCGGACATCTTCTCGTAAAATTTGCGCCAGAAGGCTTTTGCTACCCGGTTTCTCCAGCTGTCCCAGGCAACAGACTGCAACTCCCTTTCTGCCGAAGCGTTTCCGGACAGAGTAACAGTGCTTTCTGTAGATTCAGTCTCTTCTAGTTGTCGGGTGTCGAGACCATCGTCGATGGTTTGTTCTTCGGGCGTGCGCTGTTCGACTCGGCCTTCCAGAAGAATCGACGAGTTGTTCTGTGTGGCAAGGGCGGGCAGAGGAGTCAGCGCCAGCAAAGCGGCGAGAATCAATAGACTCGAACTGTTCCTTGCGATACTCATCACGTCACTCCTCAATTGCTACTGCATATGCGAAGAGACACAACAAGAAACAGATTTAGGCGGAGCAGATATAACGCGCGTCGCTGCAGGCGCAAAACAGCCTGAGGCTGAACGACAATTGACCGAGGTTGCTCGTTATCCTAGCTGGTCGAGCTTTCGATACAAGGCTTCGCGAGGGTTGCCGCTGGTAGAGATCTCTTGCAGTTGCCTGTAGAGCTTTACCTCTTCCCCTGAAAGTCGTTTTGGAATCACCACATCAATCACCACCAGCATGTCGGCACCGGCCAGACCGAGTCCCTTGAGCCTGTATGTTCGCCCTTGATGGGTGAGCGGTTGAATCTTGATGGAAACCCTTCCACCGGCGGTGGGGACTTGAATCTCCGCGCCTAGAACGGCTTCGCAGATCGAGATTGGCACCACGCATTTGATGTCTTTGCCTTCCACCTGCAATACAGGGTGTGGTCGCAGCTTGATATCGAGAATCAGGTCACCGTACTTGCCTGCTTTCAGGTCGTACTTTCCTTGCTTGAGTTTGCGAATCTGCATGCTGTCGTAGAGACCGGCTGGCAGGTCAACGTCGACTGTTCTGTCCACATTGTAGTAACCCAGGCCTCGGCAAGTTTTGCACTGCATTCGCTCGAGCGGTTTCTTGTCGACACAGTTCTTGCAAGGTTTCGGATCCGTGATCACGATCTGTTTGTGCGTGCCTTTAACAGCTTCCTTGAGAGAAACCTCGATCTCCATGCTGTGGGTGACGGCTGCCAACTGAGGTTGCTGGTCTTCGCTTTGACCGCTATCCGGCGCCTTTCTGTGCTTGGTCACCATGCCCCACAGGGCTCGCACATCGGAATTTTTTTGAACGTGATCGCTAAAGTGTTTGTCGTACTCTTTTCGAGTATGCGAGTTCATGAGAACTTCGTAGGCAGCACTGATGTCCCGGAACGTTCTTGCTTGAACATCCGCATCCATCGAATCATTGGATACATGAGGACCGAACTTCTCATAGAGCTCGTCGAAGGCAAACTGTATTTCGTCCGTGCCCGCCTTAGAATTGACTCCAAGGATATAGTAATAATCCTTATGAGTCCTGACTAACGCGATCATATCCTCTTCAGAATAAACCATCACTGACCTACGGATAGCGCCACAGCCAATTATATCCCGCCGGCTTTGGCGAAAGGAAACTAGACTAAGTTTCGGTGTGGTCGGCTACTAAGATTGCTCAGAAAGAGCAACTGATACCATAATACACAGCCAAAGACATCTGGCAAAGACCTTTTGTCGGCGGAGGTATGTGCATTTCCGTGTGATCGAGTTGTGACAAAGCAAAGCACCGATCGAGCGAATGCCCTATAAATCCTCGCCAATCGGGTCTGAACATAAATTTCTGCTCTCGGAAAATCTAAGGAAACCCCCAGGCCGCGCTGATGCCAAAAGGTACTAAGCGCTCTTAACTGAACTTGGCGCTTAGTACTTTTCAGCTTGCTTCTCTTATCCTTGCTTGCTAATACTCAACCTCGATCTCTTATCCGCACTTAGAGAAACCGCATGCCTGGCAGACATTGCAGCCGTCGATGCGCAACCACTCAGCGCCACCACACTTTCCGCACGGTGTCGTGCGGGTGTTGCGAACGCTCTGTGCCACATCCTCGACTGTAGTCGTTGGTCCATTCACAGTCGGAGCCAGCGGTTTCTCCGGTTGGCTGTAAGACCGCCTGTAGTGTTGAATTGCCTTGGCCAGACCATCACAAGGGGATTGAACGACCACAGCTTTGTCAGAGTCGCTGAATTTGAAGAAAGCAGGATAGCCTGACTGGATATTGACAAGCTGGCTAATCAAGGTGTTTTCTGCCTTCGCTCGCTCTTCTTCGCCGAACACCGATGCATACTGTAGAAACGCCGAAGCGAGTCGTCCCACGGCTTCGAACAAACCTGCTTCCACTGCTCCCGGCTTGCCCATGCGGGCATAAACCTCAATCAGCTCGCCAGGTCTGTCAATCTCATGATTGAGCGAAACATGCAGCTTGGCGCCGCCTTCAGGTGTTCCGACACGAACCTTGTAGGTTCTTCCTGTTGTTTCCTCGACGTTGATCTGTCGACGTTCTTGATGTCCCAGAAGATCAAGGAGATCGGATGTTCTCGAGTAGTCGCTTGCTGCAATTTTTTCCACTGGTTGACTAAGGCGGGAGCCGTCAGGATAAAAGGTTATGTCCTTCACGCCCAGCTTCCAGGCAAGCATGGTCGCTTTGGCGACCGCTCGCTCATCCGCATCAAGAGGAATAGAACAGGTATTAGAGACAGAGTTGAAAGCTTCCGGGTATTCGCTAGCTCCATTATGTATTGCGGCCAGGTGCCGGATGTATGCGTCCGGTTCTACCTCAACCCGCACGGGGAATGCCTTTTGGACAGCCTGTGGAACCTCCGCCAATCCTCGAACAGACTTGTGATTGGCTCGTATCTTATTGAGAAGCTCCTCTTCTTTCTCTCGAGACGCAGGCCACGCGCCATGTTGTTCCATCGCTTCCCGGAAGCCGGGGGCAACGAAGTCGACATATCGAGAGCGGACTTTCCTGGAGAAGACGATGCCGTTGTGAGGATCGACGCCCCAGCTCGTCTCCAGCGCCTGAGCCAGTGTGCCGGTCGGGGCGTTATTGGTCATGCAACTGTTGCGCACCGCCAGACCTTTTTTGGCGAACTTGCTGCCTTCCCATAAGGGATAAACGCCACGTTCTTTCGCCAGCTCCACTGATGCTTTGACACTCGCCTGCGTGTAATTGTTGAACAACTCCTCTGTCGCCTTTAGCCCCGCCTCTTCGCCAAACGGTACTGAGAGTCTGGAAAGAAACTCGGCGATGCCGGCAAAACCGCCACCATTCCGGCGTTCCATCCGTGCTGTCATGTTCTGCTCCGGTATCGGATACCAGCTCACGTCAGTAACGTTGTCCATGAAGCGCTGTTGAACTTTCGCTACGGCTCTCATACCAGCCATGTTGTAGGTTCCATCCGGATTCCATAGGTCCTTGTGCGCAGCGTGTAGTGAAGACAGGTTGCAGTTGCCCATGTAGAACTTGCCGTCTTTGCCGGGTCCTGCCGGGAGGAACTGTTCGCCGCATGGATTGCACGTGTTGAGGTCGTAGATG
>CAYTDR010000856.1:0-3947 GCA_964436185.1 uncultured Candidatus Obscuribacterales bacterium
GTCTCGCCCGAAGTTGCCTCGCAGCGTAACAAGCCTGCCTTCTGGAGAGTAGAGAACTTGAGGACGTTCGGCAACATCCGACAGCAGAGTGAGAGCAGTGGTAGTGGTCAAATCACTCTGTCGACGAGGTGATTTTAAACTGCTTTTAGCAGTACCGTATTTAGTATCAGTCTTTTTACGAGCCTGCCGATGATGATGTTCGTCATTACTACCTTTCTTACTTGGTTGAGGCCCCACATCGTGTCGCCTAAACAAGAGAGTGGAGACCGAAACGGTTATCAGCACAATAAAAACGGCTGCAATAATGCTTTTATGCCTCGAACGTCCTTGATTCTGTGTTCGCTCCGGCCCCTCTTGGACCCCTTCGTCCTGATCTTCGAATTTGGAGAGCCCGTCAAGTACTTCGAAAATCTCGTCGAAAGACTGAAGCCGTTCGTCTGGTTCCTTTTGCAAGCATCTGCCTACCATTCGACTCAGTGCTTCTCCTGCTGACGGACAGAGAGACATCACTTCTGGAGGCACTTCGTTGCAGTGCTGGGCAGAAAGTTCGAGAGGCGAGCTTGCTGCAAAGGGTGGAGCACTTATCAGGGATTCAAACAGAACACATCCGAAGGTATATATCTCGGAGCGAACATCGAAAGTTTTTCCCTGGAATTGCTCCGGCGACATGTAAACAGGAGTTCCGGCAAGTGTAATGCCGGTGTGAGTAATAAAAGAGTCTTGGACCTGCACGTACTTAGCCACGCCAAAATCAATTAACTTGGGCACCGTATTCGATGCAGCGTCCTTATGAAGAATGAGATTGTCCGGCTTAATGTCTCGATGACTTACACCGTTCTTATACGCATGCGCAAGAGCTGATGCCACCGCGGAAAATACCGCGCATGCCTCATCCGCTGCTAGCGGCCCACTTTCCCTGAGGTGCTCACGCAGGGTGATTCCGGTAACATGTTCAAGAACCATGAAAGGTTGGTTCTTTTGATTAACACCAAAGTCCAACACAGTCACTATATTAGGGTGCGAAAGGCTACTAGTAATCCTGGCCTCTGTCTGAAATCGAATCACATCCTCCGGCTCCATCGTCAAACGATCGATTAGCTTCACTGCAACCGCACGCTCGAGAAGTGTATCCCAGGCCTCACAAACGACGGCGGCACCGCCTCGACCTAACAATCTGATGACCGCGTATCTTTCGGGAAGGGCTAGCTGCTTTCTAAGATCTGCGATCTCACGAGTGGGCTGATCGATGAGATCGTTCCCGGGCCGTTCGATGGCGACTGATTCCCCATTGAGGTTCGCCCCGGATCTTGATTCTCCTTCGACCGGACGTTCATTGCCTGGCTGAGGTTTTGCGCAAGTGCAACGACCGAATATCCATTGGGTAATGCTCGCCTTCTTTTGCCCAAAAATGGCTTTATTGCAGCTTAGACAAACTGGCTGGACCGTCTGGATCTGGCTATTGTCGGATAGGGCCGATTCTCTGCAATCACATCGACTCGAACCAAAAATCCAACCTGTCAGAGTGCCGGAATTGACTGGACTCCTTTGCTTTCCACATCGCGTGCAGACTTTTTGGTTAGTGTGAGATTGATTCGGCATCCAAATCTGCTTATATAAGTCCTTATGTTTTTACGCGTTGTCTTCTTCAATCTCCATTATTGCGCATGCGACGGTCGCTTATTTCCTTGAACTGTTTACTCAATAGTTAGAACGTTCGATTCGGCGAATGAGGTTCAATTTCAAAAGTGTGGATATCGGAATACCGCTCATTCCCGACTGGGTAAAATGAAACTGCATGTAAGCGGCGTGACTTGGTAGAGGAAATCAATATGAGGCGTCAGCCTGAGCCCCTAAATGAAGAGAGCGTTCCCGACCTTCTATCCAAACTGCGGAACGGTACATCGACACAGCGTTATCACGCAATGAATTCTTTGCAGCAATTCGATCCGATCTCCGCTACCGCGCCGGCCATACCAATCCTCATCGATCTTTTCAACATGTCACAAGATCGGTTCGAACGCCAGACGGCTATTCGTACACTAACCAGACTGCCTCATGACGATGGCACCATCGACATGCTCATTGCATTACTGGAAGATTCCGACCCCGATGTTCGTCAAATGGCAGCTGAGGGTATTCCTCTGGAAGAGAAATACCTCCCGGTGTTCATGGAATGCATCAAAAGTCCCGATGTAAGAATTCGCCAGGGAACTGTAGCGAAATTCACCAGGATGGGGAAGGGCCACATGCTGCAGAAGGAGGTTCTGCCCTTAATAGTGAAAGCTCTGAATGATTCCGACAAGAACGTCAAGGTGAGTGCTTGCGAAGCAATAGAGCGCAGCTACAGGGACATCAGTGAGCTTGGTGCGCCCTTGCTCGCGCTCTTGAGAGTAGAAACAGACTGGTACACCAGAACGAGAGCCGCTCAAGCCCTCATCCAAACTGGCGGAGCTACCGCGGACGACGTTCCTGATCTGGTGGAATACCTGGAGACCGATCTAGAGCACAGTCACATAAAATCGGAAGCTGCACAAGTGCTCGGTCAAATTGGTGAACAGGCGAAAGATGCTGTGCCTGCATTGCTCGAATCAGTCGAAACTGCGCCAGAGCCTGTTGTGCGAAGCTACGCTGTGCAAGCGCTCGGACGCATAGGCAAAGCTGCGACGTCGGCTATTCCTGCAATAATTCGCCTGTTGAAAGACAAGAACGCTCTTGTTGATTCAATGCAGTACAGCCGAAGACACGAAACCGCAGAAGCACTGGGAAGAATTGCCACACGAGAAGACAAAGATGTGATCGACGCTCTGAGCCTTGCGCTGCTGGATAGCAATGAAGCCGTGAGGAGCAGCGCAACTTCCGCTCTGGAAAATCTTGGACTTCCCACAAGCGAAGTTGAAGAGCTTGCGGCGCGCTACATGGGTAAATCGCTGGCAGATCAACTTGTCGATGAGGACACATCCGTAAGGAAAGCAGCAATGAAGGCGATATTGGCGCAATCGAACAAGAAGGAGGAAATTGACTATTCACCGCTTATCCCTGGTTTGATCGAGATTTTGCGAAATGACGAAGGAAATCGTTCTTACGCCACAAGCATATTGCGAAACGCCGGCTCTGCCGGAAGGAGCGCAACTGAAGCCTTACTTGAGCTTTTGGATTCACCAAACTCCAGCGATCGAAGAAACGCAATGGAAGCATTGGTGTCTGTAGCTCCTGATGATCCCGAAGCGATTCAGCGCCTGGGCGAAAGGTTGATACAAGGAGACACATCTGCGGCAAGTGGCTTAGCTAAAGCCGGCAAACAAGGCGTTCCGCATTTGATTGCAGCGCTCGACTCGAAGAGAACAGAAATGATCTTTCATACCGCCAATGCCCTCCAATCCATGGGACCGGAGGCGCAATCCGCCGCACCTGCGCTCATGTACCTCGTAAAACACAGGCGTTCTTCTCTCGGCGTATGGGCGACGTGCGGGACTCCCAGCGGTATGCATGCGGTTCTCGCCGCCCTTGCAGCCATCGCACCGAACGACGAAGAAGTGCTCGATACAATCATCAGCATCTCTGAAGAAGACGACTATATGAACAAGGAGTCTGCCGTGGCAGCACTCAAGCAGATTGAAAATAACGCGCGTGCTAGAGCCGCGGCTGAACTCGGACAGAAACAGTTTGAGTTGTATGTGGCTCGAAGCATCCTGAACCACGAAATTTCGAAGTTGATGCTCCTCGAAAGCCGCAAGCAGAACAAAAAGGATATCGATTTGCGGCCGATTGCCTTTGAGATAATCGTTCGCTATGCCACGGTAGGATTGCCAGTAAACACTGCATCATGGCAAGAGGTGTGCGCCGAGCAACTGCAGGAAAACAGGATATCTTTGGAGGAAGTCGAAAATGAAGCACAACGGCGCAAAGTTTGCAGTGAATGAAGCTGCCAATCCGAGCTTTGCCATTTC
>CAYTDR010000857.1:0-3938 GCA_964436185.1 uncultured Candidatus Obscuribacterales bacterium
CCGGACGCAGAACTATGGCTGAAAGCATCGGACTACACACCGTATCTGGTGCTGTTGGCGGCTTTACTCACGCTCAATTGGATGCCTTTGGTCATGGCAAACTCTTCGCAAGCGGACGTTCGTACTACGAAAATACAAGAAACTTCGCGATATTTGGCGCCATGTTCGGTGCCACTGATGTGGTGTTGAACAAGGTCGTGGTGCGCTTCAAGGACGGAGGAGGAGGCGGCGGCGGCGGACAACCTTATCGACGTCCCATTCCGACCACTGAAGAATACGTTACTAAGCTCTATGACAACTCAGGACAACCGCTTGAATCTCCATTATTGAGCTGGATTGCCGAGACACGACCGGAGCTGCGCCCTCCCAATTACGAGGCCTACAGAGCCCGGGTAGCCACAACACCCTCCAATCAAATGCGGTATCTAGATCTAAGCGCATGGCCAGTGGCGCAGCGCCCGCGCTTATTACAGGAAATTCGCAGAATGGCGTCAGAAACCGAACTCTCAAAAGACCCCAACATCGATGCTTTCATAAACAGGCTCAACACACCCGAATTGAGAGCATATTCAGATCCGGCTTTAGCGTCTGCCCGTTCAAACTCCTATCGAGCATGGGCAGAGGCGTCAGGAGAGCTCGATCGGCTTATTGTCAATGATCCGTCCCTGCGCGAAACGCCGCTGGGAAATATCATCAATGATGCGGCGCTTTTGGAAAAACGACCTGATCTGCGACATGCAATCGAGAACGTGCAAACTACAGAGAATGCTTACGAGCGACTCCTCCAGACCCATCTTGCCCAGACAAATGTTGAAAGCGGTCTATCCCGCAGTCTAAATCAACTTGCTACAGACGCAGCTCTTCCAAGGTTCACGGGAGTCGAAGTAAAGACCGACAACAGGAATGGTTGGTATCAGAGCAACCGAATGGGGTTAGCCGAAGAAGTTGTGAGCACAGGTCACTCAGCTGAAACGGCGGACACCGCGCTTCATGAATTCGTACATCATGAATTACGCCCTGGTTTCTGGCGAGGACTGGTTGGCGACGCACCACCGGAGGGAAATCCATTCGGCGAACAATTTGAACTGGTAAGAGAGTTGGAGTTGCTTTCCAGACCCAATGGAACTCTCAATCTGCTCACCCGAATCGGTACCTCACCGCGCACCGCTAGAACGCTTTCGGTTGACGGAAGTGTTCCAACCAACATCCGCTTTTTCGCCGAACAAGCCAGGACCGGTAACATCAACACATCGACGTGGGATGAAGCGCTGACAAGAAGCCAGTTGACGGATCTACTGGAGCAGCGAATTGCCTCAACCAGAGAAGAATGCTGGCGCAATCAGATGAACTACGTAGGAACGTTTAATGAGATACCTGCCTGGAGCACCGGTTTCCTGGCTAGACTAAGAGCCCGCGCCATGGGATTGCCCGATGCACCAGGCCGCCAAAGAGGTTTACCAGAAACGATTTCGCTGAGAAACTTCCTGAAGCCAGATGGTTGATGATCCGACGAAACCTTTCAGTTCTATGTGAGATACGTCGAGAACCACGAGTGTGTTAGCTTCGCTACATCGAGAAGCCCTTCCTGCTCATCATCTTCGTCGCACAGTTGGCTGGAACCCGGTACCACTGTAAGTTGTTTTTTACATGTGAACTGACTCAAAGCTCGTTTGTTGAGCGCCAAAAGATCGCCGTCCGCCTCTCCCACGATAAGCAAAGTGGGCACCGTTAGTTCGGAAAGAGAGTCGGAAGCTAGATCCGGACGACCGCCCCGCAGCGCTAAGGCACTTATCCACTTGGGTCTGCGAATTGCAGCCGTGACAGCAACAGCGGCGCCGGTACTGCCGGCAAACAATCCCATTTTCAAGCCCTCTGTGGACTTATTGATAGATACCCAATCGATTATCTCAACAAGACGGTCTCCAAGGTAGGCTATATCGAACCGATACGAACCGCTCTTCACATTAGCTTGTTCTTCACTAGGCGTTAGCAAGTCTATCGACAAGGTCGCAATACCTTCATCGTACAGCTGCTGGCCGATAAACTCATTTCCCGGGTCGGTCCTTCCATGGACGAACAGTACAAGACCTGTAGTGGGGACCTCAGGCATCGCCAACTCCCCTTTGAGTTCGCCGTTCTCTACGGGAATGGTCAATTGACTTACGGCGGTTGCCTTATTCGACTTTAGCTGCATTATGCTTACCTCTTGCAGTTGAAATTTACCTAGCCATGTTTTTTGTAGCTTGAATCAGCACAATCGATACCATTGCTATTTCGGTGTATTCATATGTACGTATGATGACTTTTTAGTTTTTTTATTCCAGTCGTAATCAACTTGCTTCCAGCGCGTCGAGGTCTTTTTGCTTTTCGCGACACCTTTGTAAGCTAGCTGTTTACGTGTGCGGACGACTCTTCGAGGATGTGGGCTGTCCATGTCCTTGATTAAACCCTGCAGTCTTCCACCAGAGCCAGCCCTCGTGTTGCGCGAAAGGGGATTCTCCGCATCGCGAATTAGGCGCTGCATTTGCCTTCTGGTCTTTGTCGGATTGGATGGTCCGCTTCCGTTCCTCTTAAACGCGCTAGCTGACTGCCTGGGAGGCGGAGTTGGAGTCGGACCCACATCTAAATTTGCGCCGGTCTGGGTCGATGAGTTGGATGTCGCTTCAGTGGAAGCGCGACTCATACCACCAGATAGAGTATCAGCCAATGCCTGACCTCCACAGAGCGCAATCAAGCTGCAAGAAACAATGAATGCTTGTCCTAGCTTTGCTTTTTGTGTATACATGCCCCGAGGCCTCCTCAATTATATGCATGATCGAAACTGTCGCCAGGACATAGAGAACCTGACGATTCCTCGCATCACGACTTAAGTGACTCTATTAGGCTGAGTCTGGCGGCTCTAATGTACTCACCAGTCACGGTGGGTCTTCAGATAGAAGGCGGGGAATGTTAACAACCTGCGAGTCGATAACTCGCCTCCAGCTTTTTTCTAGCATTAAAAGCGTAGACCGATGCTCGAACAGCTATTGAAACAGGCGTTCGCCGCCTGCGTCCCCACAGTTCGGCAAACGACAAAATCCCGACAACAACCGCCGTTCTTGCGATAGCGGACATCGCGGCATACTCGAGAACTACAAAAGAAGCTCCCAACGGAGGCTACCTCCACAACAGAGCGAGCGCCAATCTGTGCCGGCTCATCAAGACTAGGTGTCTGGCATATTCGAATAGCTCACATATATATCTATGGGAATACATCACTCCTGGATCATAAACAGCTCTGATCCGAAAATTGGTCAAAACTGTATGCCTGCTGGTACAATTTCTCGACATGAGCATTTGTGCCAACTACCGAAGAATTCCTGCAAACTTGGTAGACAAGCTTGAGGACGAAGATTTCAGCCACGAGGCTTTGTCGAAATGCGAACGCCTTAGCCTGGACAAGTCATGGGGTAGTTTGCACCTCTTTTTAAACGGATCCAATACTGAGGACGGCAGTCCGCTAAGCAAAGCAATTCACGGCGGAAGCACCATAGGCGATATCGAAGATGGTGAATCAATCTTGACCTCTGCCGAAGTAGCGGAGATTGATAAGGCGCTTCAATCGCTAGATTCAAACAAATGTGCGGAACGCATGACGTCCATCGATCCGGATGAACTTGATGAGATGGATATCTACAGCTTCGACATTGACAGCCTTGAAGACTATGTTGAGGAAGCACGGGCAAACTTTGACGCGCTGCGAGATTTTTACCGCCGTGCCGCGGAAAATACGGAAGCTGTCCTGGTCAGCCTCGCCTAGTCAAGCAATTACGAGCTTTATGTTTCCTTGGCGGGTTTGTAATCCGCTTCCGACATACCGAACGTCCAGGCAACAGCCTCCCGTGCGCGTCGTATTTGAGGTGGCACCGCGAGGTAATAATCCTTGAATGAACCGTCTG
>CAYTDR010000858.1:0-3936 GCA_964436185.1 uncultured Candidatus Obscuribacterales bacterium
GCGCGAATCTAACGTGGCTTTACAAGCTGAAATCCAGTAAAGATCGTTGCCAGACTCTTTACCGGCAAATTGAAAAGCACTAGGCATGCCTGGTTTGGAGCTGAGTCAGGTCGCTCAATGAATCATGAGATTTTTCAAACATGTCAAGAAAAACGATCCAGCTCTTTAATGAACCAAGATGATAGTTTCGATTCGGATTGATATTGCAGAAGTTTGTCGCTGCCGTCGTTACTTTTTTGCGGACGGAGCGTTTGTGTCGGCTCGGCGGATAAAGCCGAATTTTTTCAAGGTCAATTGCTCGCCGACGAAGTTGGGTCGTGCGTAGAGTGGCAGCACATTTATATGCGTAATCTTGTCTCCAGGTTTGAGATTCAATTGTTTAAGAGAATACGCGTACCTGTGTAGTTTTCCGTTGGGCAGCAGCGGAATATAGAATTGTTCTTGCCGTGCGCCCTGGTTCAATTGCATCTGGACGCATACTCTTCTGTTCTCCATGATCCATGGATTGACGGCCATCTCGATTGCGAAGGCATCGACTGATTCCACAGGCAGAGCCAGGGATTGCTTGAGACTCAGAACCGGCACTTTTCCTGCGTTAGCAAATACTGTGCCATCATGAGTGGTGCCGACTTCTTTGATTTGATCGAACCACCATGAAGGAGTCTTGGACGGAAATAGAACTATGTCTTTGTCTGTCAATTGTGGGCATGATGGCGACTGGTCAGTGTCTGGTCTGCCAATGTTGCTCTCCGGCACGATTCGGTACAGCTCCAACGACAGCTCGGGATCATTGTAGACGCGCTCGAATTTCGGACGCTTATTGTAGTGCTCGACCATGTACTGCGAGATGGCATCGTTGAGGTCTTCACGAGAGAAGTGCAGCACATTGCCGCGCTCGGTTTCACCAAGCAAGTCTTTTATCCCGAACTCTTTCAGTCTCGCTTCCGTTATTGGAGAGCGCTCCAGAACGCCGATCCGTAGCAATTTTAGCCCGTCGAAATATGCATGAACATCATCGAACGGGCGGGCAAGATTGCTTGGCAGTGCATCGACCCATGTCACAAAGAGGTGGTTCGGGTAGCGCTTTCTAATTTCTTGCAGTCTGGTCTGCAGTTGAGCGCTCTGTTTCGCACCGTCTTTGCTGGCATTTCTGTAGTCCTTGATTACGGGCGCAAAGAGAATCGCAAGTGCTGGAATGATAATCCATGCCAATTTTCTGGTCGGATTCAGATAACGCTCCACTGCCTCGCTCGAAGAGTAGTAGAGAAAGATCAACGCAGGATAGGCAAGTAAGCTGGCGTAAACTCGCGGCGGCAGCTTAGCCACCACAAGAATCAGAGCCTCCAGGCACGTTATTCCGAGGAGGAGTAAAAAGGCTCCCCGCGTAGCAAATGCCTGCTTTTCCAGCAGGAAGAAAAAGAGTAGAACGATGACGAGCGAAGGAAGGACTGTCCGATCTCTGGCGCTGTCAGCAAGTTTTTTGAACAGTCTGCCATCGAAAGCGTCGGGATTGATCTTCGGCAATAGCTTGTTGGCTTGCTCGGTTTTTTCCAGGCTGTAGGTGTTCGGATCGAGCCTATACCACCATCTGGCCATTCGAACATCAGCAGGTGACCAGTCTACCGACTTCCATGCATGAATCGTTCTTTCATCCAGGTTATTCGATCTCTGGCACTCGAAGAGTCTGACGAAGTTGTCGTGAAGCCCGTAGTAACCTTTCCATTCGTCCTTAGAATAGTACGCGCGATTTGACATGAACAGTCCGACTACCGTCACGCAAACAGGAACTATCAACAGAACTGCAATGGCAGTTAGTTTGGGCAATCGCTGCGCGCCGTCCTCGTTCCGTTTCTTCCACGCTAAGAACAACTTGATTGCCACTGTGAGACCGGTGAGGCACACCACCATTAGTGCCGTCGCCTCTCGAATTACTGTTGCATAGCCAAAGAATAATACTGAGGCGAAGATAGATAAGAGGAGTGAGCGGTCTACACGATTACGGTCGAGCGCGGAGAGCAAGAGAATGCTGCCGGTCATTGCAACCAGCATGGCTGTTGTGGTGAACTCTTGCAGATGGCTGGCTCGCAGTATGAAAGCAAAGAAAAAGGCAGTGACCAGAATCACGCCAACGCTAGGTTTTCTGTTTTTGGCCAGATGGTAGGATATTACCGAAGCTGACACCACCTGTGCCACCATGCTATGAATGCCGTACCATGGAATGTTTTGTTTCCACGAGTACAGTTGATTGAGCAAAAGTCCAAGTGTGAAGTTCGAGAAAAGTAGATGCTCGTCAGGACGATCGACGCATCCGGTGCCTGCGGCGATCATGTTGATCATGGCATCGGTATTGCTGTCGTAAATCGGTGCGCCTAGAATGACGAAGCTGATGACCAGCAAGGCCAAACCGACCCCCGTGGCGATCAGCCACGAGTTCTTAGTACCAGTTTCGTTTGCACACGTTTGGTTGGAATCGGTTGATTCCGACGCTGGTGTCTCATTTGCAGTTTGATTGGTCAATATCACTGCCGCATTCGTCCGATGACAAGATGGCCATGATACCATCAGCCCAGGGGCCGACCATTAGCAATTTCTCGATGAACAGAGGATTGGCGACAAAAGGCGCACAAACGCACTAACTTTTACTCGCGTCTTGCGGACGGTTAACGCACCGGGGTCAGGTTGGTTCGCCAACGCCGACCAGCCCAGTATTTTTCAAATACCGAGCGGCGTTCGGACCCTCGTTGAACAAGAGGTCGAGTATCGTTACTGAATGCTCAAACGGAGGGAAGAGCTGCTTATACTCCGGATAACCGCTATAGTCGATCCATTCCAGTTTAATTCCGAATTCGGCAAACTGTGATTCGTTTACATAGTTGCGTGCTTTCGGGCCACTGATATATGTGGTGGCACCCACTTGTTGGCACAGACTGATCAAGCGCATTACTCTATCGCCTTCTAGAATGTGCTCCCGATCATCTGTGATGAGGGTGTTTATATTGAGAAGCTTGCAAATAAGTCGAATCAGCCTGACGTTGATGACCGCCATCAGCTCCTCGTCTATGGTCGCGTAGAATTCTTCGAAAACATCTCGATAGAGATGGAAGTACTCCGCGCGGCAATAGGATTGCGAGATAGTTCGCCAGTGTTTTGCGGCCCACTTTGGATCGGCTATCACCACTTCATTGATCTTAGTGGTGATAGAACCCTTTACAGGAATGCTGATCCAGCCTGTTCCTGTATGGGTCTTTATCCGATTCCGATTTCGCCAGTCATTTTTCGTGTATTGAACCGAATCGTAAATGATGAAGTGATCCACTGAGGCGATCAGATCAAAATAGCCCTTCCAGGGGATGTAATTCGATTGGAGTATTGCGCATTTAGTCATTTAGTCATTTCGCTCAATCATCCGACGCTATGTCTTCGTTACGGTCGGAGTCTGGCAGCAGTGCTTGCTTATATGTGCAAGCTGGGTGTGGGAACCTGCGTTGGCGGTGCGAAATTCTGCTCTCTGGCAGGCATTCCGATGATGGCGCGAGCTTCGTCAGGAGTGGCGATTTCGCGACCGTAAGCCTGGGCTAGCTTCACGACTCGTTCAATGAGACCGGTGTTGGAAGCGAGCTGAGTCTTCTCTGCATCGTAGTGGAGATTGTCTTCCAGTCCGACGCGAACGTGACCGCCCATCACCACGGCGAGTGAGTTCATCGGCCACTGGAAGCGACCGATACCAGCCACGGACCAGGTAGCCCCGGTAGGCAGATTGCGCACCATATGAACCAGATTTTCCGGTGTTGCGGCTAACGTGCCCAGGTTGCCCAGAAGCAAGTTGCAATAAACTGGTGCCTTGAGAATACCTTTTTCGAGAAGGAACTTACCAAAGTCGATCATGCCGACATCGAAACATTCCCATTCAGGGACGATGCCCTTCTGAATCATGGC
>CAYTDR010000859.1:0-3926 GCA_964436185.1 uncultured Candidatus Obscuribacterales bacterium
CAGCAACGCTATGCTGATAGTGATTAATCCTATGCACGCTGCTGGATGATGAGTCAGTCCTTCGGTGGCGGTTAATGATTTTGCTAGTACTTCAGGCAATGCAGCAAGGCACATGAATCCTGTCGTGCGTGGCTTGCTATCTAACATAATTAGAACCTGCGTCAAAATGATGATTAGCCCCATTCCTGCCAACATGCCATTGACTACAGCCGGCGAAAAGACGCGAAACCAGATGGACCCGCGGATCAAGCCTAGAATTAGTTGCAAGAGACCGGCCAAGATAACGATGACTCCAAGGTTCTGAATCCCTTGCTCATGAATCATCTCTAGAACCAAAACTCCAATTCCGGCATCTGGGCCCGATACCATTAATGGTGCGCCGGAAAGTACTCCCACGAGCAGTGATCCGATAACACCCGAGATAATTCCGAGATAGGCAGGCACTCCGGAAGATGCCGCGACACCAAGATTGAGAGGCAACGCAACGAGAAAAAGGACGACCGCCGATTGCAGATGCAGACCGTCGAACTTACCTTTACTATCGGTCATGTTAGGTTCTCCGAAGTGATGTCACGCCTGCAGAGGTCATACTCTAAGGCGGATGCCTCCGTCCGCTTTGTCGCAGAGCAGAGATTTCGTGGAAATCAGTCTTGTAATTAAGAGTATACATTGACATATTACAATATTGCAATATGTCAATGTCTCAGATTAGCAAGTAACGCAGTTAGCTGTCAACGAGCATCAATCAGAAAAATATGTATTTCGCAATAACTGCAGGAATTTTCTTCAAGTCCAACACCCAGAAGATTGACAGGATTTCGCGGGAGCGATTCCTCGGCGATCATACTTCTGATGTAATTACAGAGTTCACCAAATCCGCGAGGTCATAAACTTCGCGCCAACGACGAGATCCGTCCACTTGCAAGAACAGATTAACTAACTAAGGACAAATGACGGGCAGCTAACAAGTCCGGGCAATCTTCATCCATTCGCGCGGCTATTTCCGCATGGAATGCAGCTATGGCTCATTCCACAGACGCATTCCATTTCCTTGTTTAATCGACAAAGACAAGGCGGAGGCCACGTTCAAGAAAGGAGTTCTCAACGTCGTGCTACCAAAAACAGCAGACGAGAAGCAGAACGTAAAAAAGATAAACATCAAAAAAGACCGAAGCCGTTGTGCAAAGAGCGCCCTGTCCGGGCGCTCTTCGGACTTTATACTAAGGTTGTTCCGAGTCATTTCGCTCTAAGCACCGAATTCGCGCAAACGACGGGAGGATTTGGCCACCTTCTTGAAGTCGCTTGACAGAAGTAGCGCCTCAGGCAAATTGATACACCCTCCGACTGATGTCCGACAACTACCTCGATGCTACGATGCAAATGGATTTCGGCTGGACAAAATGAACTTGTGTTTATGAGGCTGTAGCGCATCATGCACAATGCTTGTTGAAGTGCGGCGCACGCATATATGACCAAGGCTGAGGATTTATATTAGGAGTTAACCATCATGACATCAGAATTAAAATCAACAGCCCTCCTCATTCGGACTCCGCTGAAGTTGCCGCCTCACTGGAAATCTCTTGCTCATGCCTTTGTACATCAAGCACGAATTCGTCCCTGGGCATTGGCAGTTTGTGATTCACTAGGGACAAAACTCACCTACAATCAACTCTTGATCAGGTCAATTGCGTTAGCAAATCATTTGGCCGACTCATTGGCCGAATCACAATATGTCGGTCTGCTGATTCCGCCTTCTGCCGCCGCCGTAATTGCCAACATAGCCGTGACTCTGTTGGGAAAAACGCCGGTTAACCTCAACTATGTTTGCGGGCAGAGGTTGCTCGACTCCTATGTCAGCCAGTGCAAGCTCAGCCGCATTCTTACGAGCAAACATGTAATGAAGAGGCTTCACCTCGAACCCAAGTGTCAGTTGATCTATCTCGATTCAGTAGAAGAGGACCTGCACTTGGTAGAAAAAATCAAGGTCTGGCTGGAGGCTGAGATTCTCCCAGAAAATCTCTTGATCCATATTCTGCAGAATCAGTCACGGCAAATAGAACCGACCAGCGGTGAAGACGGCAGAGAGCTTAGATCTGCGCATCTGACCGATCCGGCCACGATAATATTTACCTCAGGTTCGACCGGCGACCCAAAAGGCGTACTCCTTTCGCATTCGAATATTCTCTCTAACATCAATGCTATTAGAGCCCAAGCTCAGATTACGAACAAAGAGATAGTATTAGGGGTGATACCGTTTTTCCACTCCTTTGGCTTCACCATGACCTTGTGGGCGCCTCTATGTCTTGGTGAGACGGTTGTCTACCACTATGATCCTCTTGATGCAAGACGGATTGGCGAGCTGTGCGAACGATACCGGGCCACCTGCCTGGTCAGCACCCCAACTATCGTCAGCTCGTACTTGCGCCGCTGCGGAGCTGACAAATTCTCCACCATAGAGACCTGCATCGTAGGTGGTGAAAAATTAGACCCCCAACAGTCGCTTTTGCTCCAGGAGGAGTTGGATTGTACACCTCTGGAAGGGTATGGGCTGGCGGAAACATCACCGGTGGTTGCCTGCAACGTACCCAACCTGGTGACTACTGCTGATGGACGTAGAATCTGGGGAACGAAAGTCGGCACGGTGGGATTACCTGTTCCAGGAACAAGCGTCCGCATAGTGGACGAACACTCCGAAAAAGAGCTCTACTTGAATGAACCGGGAATGATCCAGGTGAAAGGACCGCAGGTAATGCTCGGTTACCTTGGTCGCCCCGCCGAGACAGCACGTGTGGTTCGCGATGGATGGTTCTCCACTGGGGATATCGGGTTCCTAGATGAGGATGGTTTTCTTACGGTCACGGGCAGGCTCAGTCAGTTTTCCAAAATCGCCGGCGAGATGGTTCCTCACCTGGCGATCGAAGATGAGCTCTTGCGCATCTGCCAGCTTAGTCAAGGAGAGCTGTGCGTGACTGCAGTACCTGATGGTGTTCGGGGAGAGAGGATCGTCGTCGTGGTCTGCAGCCGATTAGAAAAGCCTCCCTCAAAAGTAGTTGCCGAGCTTAAGGCAACTGAGATCCCCAGATTATGGATTCCAGACGAAAGTGACTTCATTGTTATCCACGAGCTACCAGTAATACCAAGTGGAAAGCTGAACCTGCAAAAGATCAAAGAGATCGCCAGAGAAAGGTGCAGTAAGCCAGCGAAGATTGCAGGTTGAGACTATGTCCGATAGCCAAGCGCCGAACAACAAGGATTGTAGCTCTCTTTCATTATCCAGATTGATTAAGGGTCGCAACGGGTTTCCAAACAGAATCTGGAAGAGTTGTCTGAGGCTCGCCGATTACAAGTTTCCTGTCAGACCTTCTGCTAAGCTCTCTGAAAAGGCGCGGCAGGAGATTAAATTGCTCCTTCGTCCAGGGGATATCTTGCTGGAAAGCAACAACGCACATCCTATCTCCCAGTTACTCTCCCAGCTATTTTTTGGCAGCAGTTGGATTCATTCCGCCATTTACGTTGCTTCAGGTGAGATAGTGGATGCCGGGAGGAAGGCAAGTGTTGTTAAAGTATCGGTTGATACTTTCCTCGATACCACCGACATTGCTGTTTACAGACCAAAGTACACTACCGCGGATGATGCTCAGCAAGCTTGTCGCTATGCTTTACAACAAGTCGGACGTCCGTTCAATTACCGCTTTGACGATGCTGACAATCACTCATTTTACTGTGCGCAGCTTGTCGCAAGCGCTTTACGCTCCACAACAAATGCAATTCATTTGGAGCAGTGTCAGTTATGCACAGCCAGGGTGTTCAACTGCGCGTCCATAGTTCGCTCGCCGCAGATGCAGTGTGTCTGGAGCAGCAAGCCTGAGCTATTAACTAATCTCGGCTCGCACTGGCCTATTTTGATCGGTGCCGTGGCCGGTGAA
>CAYTDR010000860.1:0-3926 GCA_964436185.1 uncultured Candidatus Obscuribacterales bacterium
CGGACACACTGGCAACCGCCTATGCTCTTTACAAGACTATTGAATACACCGGCGATTTCGATCTGATTTTCTGTGGACTGCAAACGACAGACGGCGACACAGCCCAGGTCGGTCCACAGTTGGCAGAACGTTTGAACCTGCCGCAAGTTACGTACTGCGAAGACTTCTCCATCGAAAATGGCAAGCTTCGTGCACGACGTATCATCGAGGGCGGCTATCAGGAAGTACAAGTCGAGTTGCCCGCCCTCGTCACTGTCGCTAACTCCTACCATCCTTTGGAATACAAATCTTTCCGCGGCGCCTGGCAGGTTCAAAAACTGCAGCGCGACAAGGCGCAGCTCGAGCAGTACATCAAGACAATTAATCTTGACGACGTCCTGGCCGATCCTGAAAGAACCGGATTGAAGGGGTCTCCTACCATCGTTGCCAAGACAGAAAAAGTCGGCTCTCTGGGCGGATCCTGCACCATGCATGAAGGCAAAGCCGTGGAGACACTGGTAGGTGAGGTTATGGAGTCGGTCGACTTCACTGAGCTTATTGCCAACGGAAACGGAAAGGTCGCTAGCTGACGTTTTACCCGAAACCGCCTGAGCTGCATGAAGTAATTATTGAGACCAAGGTAACAACGTAGAAAAGCGAAGTATAAAGATAGGTAGATTTGAGCTTTAGTCATCAAGTTTGACGCAAGAGTGGAAACAACCCAATGGCAGATGAAGAGAATATCCAGACTACACCTACTGGTGAGACAGAGCTAAAGGACATGTCGGCTATCTGCCCGATCGGCGACGTGCTCGTCATAGCCGAGAATATCGTCGGCGATTTGCAGCCAGTCACGCTCGAACTGCTAGGTGCGGGACGAATACTGGCAGACAAGATGAACCGCAAGCTGCTTTGCGTTGTCATGGGTTATCAACTGGGTGATATCCCTCAAGTGCTCGTAGAGCATGGCGCAGACGAAGTTTATGTGGCGGACCACGAAGACCTCAAGTATTACAGAACGCTTCCTTACCGCCGGGTGGTTTGCGACTTCCTCGAGTCGCTCCCGGAAGCGCCGCATACTTGCTTGCTCGGCTCCACCACAACCGGACGCGATCTGGCGCCTAGAATCGCTGCCCATTTCGACACGGGTTTGACTGCGGACACGACTGAACTCGATATCGGACCTTACGATCATCGGAGCAAAATCGATCCTGCCAAAATCGGACATTATCCGAACTGCCTGTACGCAATTCGTCCGAGTTTCGGAGAGAGCCTCAAGGCAAGAATCCTGGGTCCATGGAAGAACCCTCAAATGGCTACCACCAGACCTGGTGTTATGACGCCTCTGAAACGGGAGCCAAAACGCACAGGCATCATCAAAACCATACCGGTGAATATCAAGCCGGAAGACACTCGATTGATCGTAACCGAACTCTTCAGAGAAGTATCGAAAGGAGTTAAGCTCACCGAAGCTGATGTCATCATCGGCGGTGGCTTCGGCCTGGGCACTCCGGAAGGTTTCGAACTGCTCAGAAAACTGGCGGATTGTTTCGAAAACGCTGCCATCGGAGCATCCCGCAAGGTCGTCGACCTTGGCTGGATCTCTTATCACCACCAGGTTGGTCAGACAGGCAAGACAGTGAGACCGAAACTGTACATTGCTTGCGGTATCTCCGGAGCCATTCAACACCGGGTAGGCATGTCCAAGGCCGGGACAATCATCGCCATAAATAAGGACCCGGAAGCAGCAATTTTCAAATTTGCCCATCATGGAATAGTCGGGGATGTATATCAAATTCTTCCCGAAATGATTGCGCAATTGAAGCAAGTACAGTCAGAGAAGGGGGTTAAAGCAGTTGTCGGAACGCATTGAGTACGATCTGTTATTAGTAGGTGGCAGTCCATCCAATCTCACGCTGGCGTATCATTTTCTGCAGCTGGCGAAGGGAAGCGATAGAGAGTTTACTGTTGCCATTCTGGAGAAAGGTAAGGACTTTGGCACCCATATCATGAGTGGTGCTGTCTCTAACCCCCATGTCCTGAAAAAAATCTGGCCGAACTACGAAGAGCTGGGCTTCCCTGTTGAAGCCGTTTGCAACGACAGCAACTTCTCCGTTCTTGGTGTCAAAAACAAATTCGATATTCCTCCGAAGCTTTATCCCAAATCCTTCGATAAGAGTGGCTATCTGGTTCTGACCCTTTCGCACGTGGTCAACTGGATGGCTCATCAGTTGCAGGAAAAGGGGAAAGAAGTTCCAAACGTTACCATTGACCTGTTTACTGGTTTCTCCGCCCATAAAGTTGCGATTGAGGAAGGACGAGTTGTTGGCGTCGCCGTCACCGAACACGCCACCTCCGAGGAAGATTACGTATACGCCAAGTTCACCGCATTCGGTGACAAGGGTTTCATTTCAAGAGACGTAATCGACCATTTCAAACTGCGCGACTGCCCACAGATCTGGTCGGTGGGAGTGAAAGAGGTTTGGGAATGCAAGGAAGACTATAGCGGCAAGGTTTGGCATACCCTCGGATTTCCTTTACTGGAAGGCACGTTCGGCGGCGGTTTTGTCTACGGAATGAAAGACAAACGGCTGACCATCGGTATGGTAATCAGCCTGAACAGCAAAGATCCCAACATGAACCCGCAGCTGAAGTTGCAGGAATACAAGAAGCACCCCTGGATTCAGAAAATGATCTCCGGCGGAAAACTTCTCAAGTATGGTGCAGCTCTACTTCCGGAAGGTGGCTATTACAGCTTGCCGAAGAAATTTGCCGTTGCCGGCGCTGTGCTTCTAGGAGACGCTCTCGGAGTACTCGATGTGAAGAACCTTGCCGGTATCGACAGATCGATGGAGTGCGGCTATGTGGCCGCCGAGGTTCTCTACGATGCACTGATCAAGGAAGATTTCGGCGAGCAAGCGCTTTCGGACTATCAAAAGCGCTTGGAGAACTCGTTTGTTGTCCAAGATCTCTACAAGAACCGCTACTTCCGCTGGGCATTCATCGAGAATCCCAAATTGCTCGAAGAGTATTTACCTGATGTGTGCAAGAGCGTCGACAAGACCAATGCATGGATCGGCGGATTGAAGATTGTCTTCAAGCATCCGTTCGGTGCCACCAGAGATGGTGTTCGCTCACTGGCACTGATTGAAGGCAAAATCGACATCGGTCCGATCTCTTATCATGAGGACTTCACGTATCAGGTTCCCGCTTTCGTGAAACCGAAGTATGACGAGCCTCCTTATGATAAGACGACAATCTACTCTCGTCCGGACGCGGTTTTCTACGCCTCGACCAAGTATCACGAGGGCAATAAGCACATCGACGAGTTCAACGCTATGGTATGCGTCAACTGCATAGCCAAGTACGACTCGCTTAAGAAGGACACTCCCTGCGTATCCGACTGTACTGCAGAAGTGCATAGAACCGACGTCATCGATGATGTAAGACGTCATGGAATGTCGCTCGAGAACTGCATTCACTGCCGAACATGTGAAATCGTATGCCCTGAAGTCAACTTGAGGGTTAAACCGACCGAGCAAGGAAGCGGTCCCGATTTTATCGGACTATAGACCGGTTTCGACAGGTTGTCTATTTGTAGGGGTGGGGCTCATGCCCTGCCCCTTAAGCTATCGGCCGCTCTACTGCAGCGAAGCGATAATTTTCGTTCGTTCAAAGGAATATTGCTGAAAGACTAATTCGAACTTGGACCTACATGCGCGGGCCCGCCCCCCACGACTATAACGAAGTCATCCAGAATCCAGCAATTTGCTTCAGCGATGAAGGATTGAAACTCGGCAAGGTGGAGATGACGGCGCTGGGACTGCCCCGCTCGAGAACTGGCGCTTTCGCTAGCGTATATAAAGTGACTGAACCGTCCGGCTCCTGGGCCGTTCGCTGCTTCCTGACCAGTCGTGCAGAACGTGAGGAGCGCTACGAACGCATAA
>CAYTDR010000861.1:0-3913 GCA_964436185.1 uncultured Candidatus Obscuribacterales bacterium
GTCGTTTTGATATGGTGCAATCTGCGAACAATAGGCGATCGGCTTATGGTGCCACGACGAATCTATAGTATATGGATTCGGCAAGACAACGAACGCCGCGAGGAAGGAGCGACTCGACCGTCTCTACGCGAAGTTCGCATTGCACGACGTATGTGTTTGTGTTTGCTTGCCAGCAACAAGTAATTCCATATCATTTCGGCGGTGAGTCGCGGTCTTCTTGCGTGCCTCGTCACGCCCCCCGGCAAAGCGAAACTGGCGCGGAACGATCTTACTAATTGATTGCAACACGCTATCTTCATTCTCGAATGTCTCGAGACGCGCATAGATCCACAACCAGCGAGTCCGTGAACAGTATCCACGGCTCACCCTAATAGACACCCGACAGCATCCTGCACATATAGGACTGGGCAAACATAATTTCTGGACTAGCGTAAAGAAGTCGTCGGAGATTCTTTTTGGTTTGGCGAAATTGTTTTATTCATTTGCCCCGACTCCGCCGACAGGAATTAATGAGAAAAAGTAAAGAATCTCTCGTTTATTGAGGGTCCAAGAAAAAGCTGATCAAAATGGCAGCTCTCCCACGGACACCCAATTTTCCTGCTTTTCGTGGCGAATTCGCCTCATTTCTCGAAGTGAGTGGGAGAAACCGTACGGGGGTGCGTAAAACCACCGCAGACATTACCCTGTGCAGATTGTACTTTGTACCAAGGCAGGATTTCTTCCCGATTTGCGTAGCGGACGCAACGAACTGAAAGTCCAAGCAGCGAAGGAGCAGAAGTGCAACGAATGACCAACATTGAAGTGACTGGAGCAGATAAGGTACTACGCCTATCCAATTCCTTTGTTCTTCTACTTTTGGTCAACGTCTCCCTTCAGCTCTCTCTTCCACTAAGCGCTTCGGCCGAATATGGTGCAAACACAGTTAGCACTCTGAGAACTCCCTTAATACCGACAGCGCCCAGCTCGCCTCCGTATGCTTCGCCGATGGAAGGACAACCACCGCCCGTGGGCGATGGAATGAGTCCTGCTCCAGTAGTTGGCGGACATCTCGGTCTTTCTATTCCTCCGGTTCCTTCGCATGTGCCTGGAATTCCACCAGTGCCGGCCGGTCCGGAAGGAAAAGCTATGGTTAACGGCTACGTTGCGCCATATCTCACTCCACCACCTGAAAATCCCGCTCCGGATCCTGGAATTTGCGATCCACCTCCGGATTTCGGCCCACCACCAGTATCGGTGACAAGCATCAACCCAGGAGGAGGAATTTCTGGTAACGCTCCTACTCAAAGATGGGGCGGACAAACTACTCGCGATTACGGAAACGGCAGCTCCGGCTCCACATGTCGTGACTTCGGACAGAAGCTGTCTGAAAAGCCGGACAAGAAAATAATGCCGCAGTTTTCCGAGGACGGGCCCAGGCAATCCACTGCTGGCTCCGGAAGATCTTCCAATCTGCCAGGCGCTCAGGCAACCTCGGTTGGACATGGCAATCGAATCAATTTCAAACCACAACGTGCCCGACTCACTATTGCTCCCTACTAGTTTTTAAGCCTTCAGGAGGCCAGTTATGTTGAAGTCCAGGATTCTATTTTCTATTCTCACAGTGGCAGCTACGGTCGGTATCGCATCACCTGCCATGGCTCAGCCGTTTCCTAACGATCCCGTACAGGGCACTCCGCCACCTGTGGCTCCAGTAACTACACTGCGCACTCCACTAATTGTGGGACACCCTTCATCGCCTGCTTATGTGCCACCACCGGAAGGGCAACCACCAGCGATAGGTGACGGTGCTACACCCGCGCCTCAAATTAATGGTCATGACGGACTCCCTGTCACTCTGCTTCCCTGGGTTCCGGTCATTCCTTCTAATCAAATCGACCAGGGCGCATCCGGAATTCCACTGCCTGTCGATCCATCAATTACATCTGCTCCTGGAGTCCTCGGACCCGCGTTGACGCCTTTCATTCCGCCTCCGCCCTCCACTCCTGGTCCTGATCCAGGTTCACTGACAGCTCCTGCCGGATCGTTCAATCCTTCTCAAGAGCTAAACATCATTCCTACGGGCGGACTCCCGGGAACAGGTGGATTCAACACCAGTATTCCGACTGTCCGACGCGGTGGTCAGGAAACTCACCAATACGCATACCGTGGACGTAACAGTACGCTCGGCGGCGGTGGTGACGGCAGCCAAGACAATATCACGCGTTTAGGTCCGTGGGCCGGCTTCGGCACCGTCACTGGTGTACCGACTGGTGACGGATTGAGAAACAGTGCAATCGATCTCGGCGGCGGTCAACGCTTCTCGGCTGGTGGTGCCACCATTCCGACAGGTTCCACAGTGCAAGACTTTGGTCTCTCGTCAACAAGAAACGCGGGAATCATGGGACTCAACGCACAACAAACGACCGAATTCGGTCAGGGTATGAGACGACTGCCAGTCTTCTCGAACAAGACCACTGACTTCGGATTCCCCTACACTCAGTTCGATCCTGCTAACACCAATCCACAGAAGCAAGATCATCTGATCACACCAACAGCTATCCTGACTAACTTCTAGACGCATTTGGCAGGTTCTTCGGAGCGCTCCCAGCTCCGAAGAGCCTCGCTCTCCTCTCTTATTAAGCCGACAATCAACCCAACCTTCCAAACAATTCAATCCCAACATTCCGAATCCGAAGTCCATCCGACTGATTGAATCCAATCCATCTAATCGAAAAATATCCGAGCCAATATATTTTAAGGAATAGAAATGAACGTAAGACTCCTAGCACTGGCAACCATCGTGGCTTCCACGGCAGGTGTCGCATGCATCGAGCCGGCACGAGCGGAGAATCCGCAGTCAGCCGCTCGCTTCAAATATGCAGATAACCTGTGGTCAATGGAGAAACCAAGAACTCCGGGCAGTCGCTACCTTCCGACCGACAATCATGCAGTTCGTCAAGGAAGCGTATCCCCATCAGTTTTAGGGCTGGATAAGAGTTTCCTTTCCAAGCCCGAGCCGGTTCCACAACCGATAGCAAGACCCCAAGTGGCGGCCAATCCATTCTCGATGGTCACGACACCGAAGGTACTGCCAACACCAAGTCCGAAGGCTCTCAAAGCCACTCCTTATAATAGTCAATTCGGTAAGCCGCAAGAGGCACCACCTGTTGTTGCTCACCAGCCTGAACCAATGCAAGCCACGCCTGAGAAGTTTCCGCAAGAAACCCAATCAAGCGTCTCAGGAAAACTTGTTCCTCCTCGCACACGAGTTCATCACTCGCGAGCTGTAGCCGGTCGGCTTGCCAAGCCTGCGCAACCAATCGCGGTCGCCAGGGCACCAATCAAACCGATTGCCAATTACGGCGGCACGAATCATTACTCACCAGGGTCGTTCGTGAATGGCTTCTCGCATAAATCGGTCGGATCCGTCCATGGCGAAATTCTCAATCGCTGAGGGCGAGAGGTGGCTCAAGTCCACCAGGAAAACGCGCTCCGAATTGCCATCAAATCAAGGCGGAGCGCAACCAGACAGACACTCGAACAAACACACACACAAAATCAAACTAGCTTCTCATCCAGATTGGAGGTTCACACAAATGGCAACAAAGAAACTAAACCTAACGAAGAAGATTACCTCTTCTCATTCGTTTAAGGTTGCCTCTCGCGTGGGTTTCCTGCTGGCTCCTCAACTCGTCCTTATGGCCATTGGCGTTTTCGACCAAGCAGCCCACGCGCAAGGATTGGTGGGGGCGCCCGTAGACCCCCGCTACGGACAGTCGAATGAAGTCGGACAATTGGCCGACTTCGGATACGACACTGCCCGAGACATCTCGCGTGTAGTCACCGCTCTCTCCACGGTCCCATCCTCACTAGCAGGAATGAAGATCGCATTCGTCGAATACGCCAAAGGGGAGAAGAAGTCGGCGATTCGCAC
>CAYTDR010000862.1:0-3912 GCA_964436185.1 uncultured Candidatus Obscuribacterales bacterium
GAGTGGCTGCCGTAGCGTAAATTGCTCGTCGATTGAAGTAGCTGATTAGTCGCTTTTCGTACCCTTTGGCGAAGTATTCTCTATTAATATCAGCCAGGTAACAGACTCCCGATTTGCACCAGTTGTCGAGACTTGTCCTGTACATCAGTTTGTCTCGAGAGTTGTAGACGACTACCTCCCATTTGGGAGCTTTCGAGATGATAGTAATTTGCCGGCTTGGGATGTGAATCCTGCCAGCCTTGTCATCAAAGAGGATCCGGATTTGCCCGAACTCACCGTTGTTCTGTATCACCTTCCATCCCGGCTTTTGGGGACTGGCAAGCATGGCAGGAGCAAAGACAATGGAGAGAAACACCAGGGCAAGAACAGCATGCAATGACAAGCGAATCCAATGTTTTTCTATTGATTGCGTATTCGCTGTAGCCAGTTTGATTGCTTGCATACTTCGGTAGTTCGGCCCGAACGCATCATCTGGTCACTGTTGCCAGGCCGCTAGTGGACGTGGATATTGGCTTCTTTTCTGTATTCTTCCATCTTATCCCATTCCAGGATCTCGGGACGCTGCTTGGTCAGTTCGTTCCACGTAATGTGCGGCCGATCGCTTTCTATTTCTGTCATTGTGATGCAATCATCAACCGGGCAGACGCTCGCGCATAGTGCACAGCCGACGCAGTCATCCTCGCGCACCACCGGCCAGAGGCGTTCGCGCATGCCATTACTCAGCTGCATGTCTTTCAGATCGATACATTGGTGCGCCGCGTCATTGCAGGCAATATAGCAAAGGTTGCACTGAATGCATTTGTCGTGATTGATTCTCGCCACAGTCTGAAAGCCCAGGTCGAAGTCTCCGAAAGAGGAGATTCTGGGCAGGGATTTGCCGATAAAATCGTTGACGGATGTGAAGCCGCGCTCATCCATCCAGTTGGACATCCCGTCGATCATGTCCTCTACGATGCGGAATCCCCAGTGCATGACGGCCGTGCAAACTTGGACGCTGGTGGCACCCAGAAGCATGAACTCGACAGCGTCTCTCCATGTCTCCACGCCGCCCATTCCGGATATGGGAAGTCTCTTAGCTGCCACTTCAGGATCGGAGGCGACAGCGCTCAGCAAGTGAAGGGCGATCGGCTTAACCGCAGGTCCGGCGTAGCCGCCGTGTCCGCCTTTACCTCCGACGTTCGGTCTCAGCTCGAAGGTATCCAGGTCAACACCCATGATACTGTTGATGGTATTGATTAACGAAAGCGCAGAAGCACCACCCTTGACGGCAGCTCTGGCAGGGTAGGTGATATCCGTTATGTTGGGAGTTAGTTTGACGATAACCGGTTTGTTGGTAACTTCCATAACCCACTCGGTGACCATGCATGTATATTCAGGAACTTGTCCCATAGCTGAGCCCATGCCCCGTTCCGACATCCCGTGAGGACATCCGAAATTCAGCTCGAACCCGTCGCAGCCTGTTTCTTCGGAACGTTTGATGATCTCCTGCCAGGCTTCTTTTTTCGAGTCGACCATGATCGATACGATTACGGTGTTGTTTGGAAAGTTGCGTTTGACTTCGGCAATCTCTCTCAGATTAACGTCCACTGGACGGTCGGAGATCAACTCTACGTTGTTCAGACCGATGATTTTCGAACCCTTATAGTCAATGGTTCCATAGCGGTTGCATACGTTGAGAACTGGTGCGCCGATGGTCTTCCAGACGGCTCCTCCCCATCCCTGCTCGAACGCTTTTTGAACTTGATACGCCGAGTTGGACGGCGGTGCTGATGCCAACCAGAACGGATTGGGAGATTTGATGCCGCAGAAGTCGATCTCTAAATTCGCCATTTTGAACTGTTACCTCAAATCGTTCGTTATTCTTTGTCCGGTTTGGTTTGATAATTTGATGCCAGGTAGCCACCTGTTCGCATCCCGTAAAGAGCGTCGCTACTCGCTAGACTTCGCCACTACCGCAGCAGTCAGTTCTCCACCGGTGGTGCCGATAAGACTCTGGTGGATGGCTCTGGCTGCGATCTTGCCATCTTCTACTGCCATTACGGTCGAAGCTTCGCCCTTGCTGCGAATACAATCGCCGCCAGCGTAAATTTTGGCGTGGGCTGTTCTATTGGTCGTATCGTCTACTGCGATATAACCCTTGATTGTTGTAATGCCGAACTTAGCCAGTTTCTCGATCACTCCTTGATGTTTCTTCTGACCGATCGCTTTAATCACCATGTCGCACGGTATCTCGAATTCGGAGCCTTCTACGGCAACCGGCGTTCGTCTTCCTGATGCATCAGGCTCTCCCAGGTCCATTCGGCGACACCTGAGAGCTGTGACTTTGCCGCCTTCTCCCACTACCTCTACTGGCTGGGTGAGGAACATGAAGCTGACGCCCTCTCCCAGAGCAAAGAGATACTCGAAGTGATACGCAGGCATTTCTGCCTCGGAGCGCCGGTAAACTATGCTTACTCGCTCGGAACCCAGTCTTCTGGCGATTGTCGCGCAGTCGATGGCTGTGTTGCCAGCGCCGATTATGCACACGCGGTCACCGAATTTGATGGTACTGAGTGGCTCGGTTTTCGTCTCTTCGATGAAGTCCAGACCGTCGAGAACTCCTTCCAGATTCTCGCCAGGGATCTCCATGTCGGGCACCTGACCGAGACCGACACTGACAAATACGGCGTCGTAACTTTCGACCAGCTCCTCGAATGAAATGTCTTCGCCAACAGAGACGTTGTTCTTGAACTCTACTCCGAGCTGTTCAATCATTTTTACTTCGTCCAAGCTGACCTCGACAGGCTCGCGGAAGACGACTATTCCGTAGGTGTCGAGTCCGCCGCTCCACTTTTTGCGCTCGAAGCAGGTAACATCGAAACCAAGCTTTGCAAGCTCTCCTGCGCAGGACAGACCGGCGGGACCGGCGCCGACAACAGCGACTTTCTTGCCGTTGGGTTTGCCTTTTTCGAAGAAGCGGATGTTGCGGTCTGCAGCGTAGTCCATGGCATAACGCTGCAACCTACCTATCGTTATTGGCTTGTGATCGTGAGCGAGCACGCAAGCACCTTCGCATAGCTCCTGCACCGGACAGACTCGCGAGCAGGTCGCGCCCAGGAGGTTCGACTCGAGGATCGTCCTGGCGGAACCTTTTACATTGCCGGTCGAGATTTTGCGGATAAAGGTGGGGATGTCTATAGTTGTCGGACATGCAACCATGCATGGTGCGTCGTGGCAGTAGAGACAGCGGTTGGCCTCCAGCACTGCCTCGCGTTCCGAATACGGTGGAAATACTTCCTGAAACCGCTCTTCCAGGTTCTGTTCCCACGGTTTGTATTTTACCGGTTTATAGTGTTCTGCCATAGCTCGATGCAATCCTATTTCGCTAATCCAGTGACGATAGTTTGAGTTCCATCCTGATTTGGTGCTCGTCGAGTCCGTGGTTGAATGCACGCGCTAGTGTCGTGTGTTCTGTCAAACTCGACGCTGAGCGGGCTGTCCTTCCTGCCGACGCCCTCCTCCTGCGACTTACAGTTTCACCAACTCTTCGTAGGTCTCAGGACGTCTGTCTCTGAAAAACTGCCATGTATTTCGCACTTCGCGAATCTCGTCCAGGTTGAGGTCTGCCACTATCAGCTCTTCCTTGTCTCTGCTTGCTTCAGCGATAATCTGCCCTCGCGGATTGCAGAAGTAGCTTGTGCCGTAGAACTCGCCTATCTTCCAGGGCTCTTCGGTGCCGACTCGATTGATAGCTCCTACGAAATAGCCATTGGCAGCCGCGTGCGCCGGCTGCTCCAGCTTCCATAGGTACTCTGACAAACCGGCTACTGTGGCGGATGGATTGAAGACAATCTCTGCGCCGTTCAATCCCAGAGCTCTAGCTCCTTCGGGGAAGTGACGGTCGTAGCATATGTAGACGCCAATGGTGGCATA
>CAYTDR010000863.1:0-3909 GCA_964436185.1 uncultured Candidatus Obscuribacterales bacterium
TCGGCGATTGATGGCGAGTTCGGCGATTATCATTTCACGGAGCGAACCGAAGGAACAGAGCTCTTCATAAATCCGCTCATGAGTATTTACTGGTTCTTCGACTTGCATTCATTGGCTGAATCAATCATCTACATGAACGATTTGCGCGGTGCCAAAGACATGTGGGAAGTCAAAAGCGCGATTGCCGGCAATCGTCCGAGGAAGGAAAACATTCGTCCGTGGACCCCTTTGCCGTTCTAGCTTGGCGACTGTTCCAGACAGTTGATATCAAGCATAGTGCAAACTGGTTGTATAATTGACGTCGTCGTGTTGACGGAACGGATGGCGATTCTATGGCCAAAATTCTCATGGTGGAAGACGATCTGGAGCTGTGCAACAGCGTTGGATCGTGGCTGAAGATGGAGCATCATACCGTTGAGATCGTCAACTCCGGTCTCGATGCGCAAGAAATGTTGCTCAATCATCACTTCGATATCATCATCCTCGATTGGGAATTACCAGAGCTTAACGGTGTCGAGCTGTGCAAAAAGTTTCGCAGCAAAGGTGGAGAAACGCCTGTCCTGATGCTGACCGGCAGAAGCAATATAAACGACAAGAGTCAGGGGTTTGATGCCGGAGCTGATGACTATCTGACCAAGCCATTTATTTTGACGGAACTAACTCTGAGAATACGAGCTCTTTTGCGCCGTGCCGGTCCGCAAGTGCGCATGGTTTTGAAAGCAGGAGATCTCGAGCTGGAGCCGGATACGTTTCAGGTAAAGAAGAACGGCGAAGCGCTGAAGCTCTTGCCAAAAGAGTTTGCGCTGCTCGAGTTTCTCATGCGTCACCCGGAGCAGGTGTTCTCATTGGACAGCTTGCTTGCCAGAATCTGGGTCTCTGACTCAGATGCATCGACAGACGCGGTGCAAGCCTGCATCAAAAGACTGCGAAGAAAAATAGACACTCCGGGCGCCGAGTCTATGATTGCCAATGTTCATGGCGTCGGATACAGACTTAATCCGAACATCAAAGAGTGAGTTGTGAAGCGGACAATTAGGGCGACCGCTACAGGTTCACGGCATTCGCGAATTGCATCTTCGTGTGCGTCAGGGACCTCCATTCTTTTGTAAACTATCCGCTGACTGCGATGTTCCTTCAAAATGACCCTGCCTCAAGGACAAGCAAGATAAGCAGGTCGAATCATCAACGGCAGCGGTAGAAATCCTACAAACGCTCTGGTACACTGCCGTTCTTGCAAGAAAGCTGGAGGCTCGAATGACTAGTCAACTCGTCCTGACAATCGTAAGTGAAGACAAACCCGGCATAGTTGCCAGGGTGACAGGAATCCTCGTCAAGCATGGCGCCAATCTGGAAGAGTCCAAGATGGCCATTCTTGGTGGTGAGTTCGCGGCAATCATTCTTGTCACTGCCGAAGAAAGCAAGTTCCATTCGCTGGAAAACGACCTGAACTCGCTCAAAGCTGACGGTATCGCAGTCAATACCAAGAGAACAGCTCCAATCAGTCCTGATACCTACGCACGCCACAAGCGATGCGAGGTCTCATTGAAAGGAGCGGATCACGAGGGTATCGTCCATAACCTCTCGTCTCACTTGCTGGATCTGAATATCAACATTCAGTCGGCACATACTCAGCTAGTGAGCGCTCCAGTCAGCGGCTCGCCACTGTTCTGTATGGACGCGATAATATTGGTACCACCGACAGTATCGATCGATTCACTTCAGGCTGACCTGGATTCGATAGCCAACCGAGAATCAGTAGATATCGAGCTTAAGGTCGACGTAGCAGCAAAAGCCGGGCTTACAGAAGTACGCTAAGCCTCTCGTTTCTCGAGTGGTCCTGGATCATTGCAGAAAGCCGCATCAGGGTTTCTTGCTAAAACGTGCCGATCAGTAAACACTTGGCTCATCGCGCCAGCAAAAAACTCGCGCCCTAAAACCGCACCCATTCAGGGTTTTGTCAGCTCTCGCTTGCACTCGCTTGACTTCTGCGCGATACTTGATTAGCTGTCACGAATTCTAAGATGAACCTACACGAGACGTTCTCACAAACGTATCTGTGATAGCCGTTTTCAAACGCCATCACCTCAACTTGCGGACTCTTCGCAAGGCAACTTTGGGCACCGATTTTATGAACCAAAAAAGTATCGTTCTGGCTTGGCTCCTCATAGTACAACCACAATCGGTGACCGCCTCAGTGTACGCAGACGCTCGACTCCATGACTATTTGGCACGCCCATTAGAAACGCAGTACGCCTACAACGACGAATCATTGAAGAAAGCAGCATCACAAAAGGATCTTAAGTCATTGGAGATCGATGGCTTGAACGCCAGCGAATCAGGAGGTCCGGTTACAACGAAAGCCCTCGTTGCTCTCAAAAACTGCAAGAGACTGAAGCATCTTCAATTCTCCTTTCAGGAAACGGATGACGAAGGACTGAGTAATGTTGCTAACCTGACCGAACTAGAAACTCTGCGTGTTTCAGGGACGAAAATCACGGATCGTGGAGTTCTTCATTTGCGCGGACTGAAAAAACTGAAGACATTGGAGATTGAAAACGCTTCGATAAGCGATAGGGCCCTGCAAACAATCGGTACCATGTGTGAACTGAAGCATCTCTCGTTACGAGGTGACCACATAACCGACCGCTCGCTAGAACACCTTCAACACTTCAGTCACCTGGAAACTCTGGATCTGTGTGGAACCGATATCACCGGCTCCGGTCTGCGTTATCTAAAGAAGAACACCGGACTTCGAATGCTTGATTTAGGATGGAACAAACTGGATAGTGCATCAATGGTTCATTTGAGACCGTTTGTCCGATTATGTGATCTCGAACTTACAAACACCAAGCTAAATGATGATGCGATGAGGCACGTGGGCAGCCTCACAGCGCTGGAAGACCTGAGTCTCGGTGACACGCAAGTAACGGACAAAGGCTTTGAGCATCTGCGTAGTTTGCGTAATCTCACGGATCTTTCGCTGTGGCGCTCTAACGTAGGAGACCGTGGAGCCGAAATAATTGCCGGTTACAGCAAACTGCAAAGTCTCTATATGACAAACGTTTCTATCACCGACAGCGGTGTCGAAAAACTCTCGATTCTCCCTGAGTTACGTAACATGACCATTGGCAGTCCGCGAATCACCAACCTTTCCGCGCTTCATTTGGCGCACTTTCCTTCGCTTCGCGACATTCACACCGAAGGAGCAATTGATCAATGGGCTCTGGAATCCCTGCAAAAAATCAAGCCGTATCTATTGATCAACTATAACGGTTGCGGCAGGTCACTCATGAGTAGAACTGTCACACCAACGGTGGAGTCAAAAATTTGGGACGCCATGCACCGGATGTGGTCTCGTCCATAATATCCACCGGTTGATGCAGCTATTCATGACTACAACTGTCACACCAACAGTCAAAAAATCCAGGACATTATGCACAGATGTGAACTCGTCCAGAACATCCAGGCGAAACACGCTATCTGTTTATCGTCTTCATGCGGCTTCCTGGGCGAATTCCGGGGAGCATGCAATCCTTCAATGAACTTTGTTACTTAGTGGTCGAGAACAGGGTGGTTTCTTTGGTGTTGCGGCGGCGCTCTTCTTTCTGGCTTTCGGTCGCAGCTCGGAGGGCAGCGGTATTAATGGCATTTTGCACCAAAAGCGATTGAAGGCTAAATCTAAAACGATAGGCAACAATGAGACCAATGACGATACCAACAAAACCGAGTGCCACCGAGACACATGTCGCCGTCACTGCTGCCACCAGCAGGCGGTTAAGATCTCTCAGCTCATTTCGAACATCCGAAAGCGGGTCAGCAACAGCGGCCAGCGGGGTGTCCAGAGTCTTCAATTGACCTGAGACTCTATCAAGCCTTTGATCGATTTGATTCAGTTTTCCGTCCAAAGTA
>CAYTDR010000864.1:0-3893 GCA_964436185.1 uncultured Candidatus Obscuribacterales bacterium
AGGCACGTTGGCGTAATGGTGGCAGAGTTAATTGCCGGTCGTTTCTTCTCAATTGATGAATTGAGTTCTGCGAAACTTTCAGACATTGCCGAGATCGATGGAGTCGGACCGACAATCGCCGAAGCGGTCGTCGAATTTTTCGCGCACCCTGATTCTATTCAGACCGTCGAGGGGTTGAGAGAATCCGGCGTCAAGCTTGAACGATCGGCTGATGAGGCTGACTCCGGACCGCAGTCGAATGTGTTTGAGGGTATGACGTTTGTAATCACCGGCACACTCGAGACTATGGATAGGACCGCTGCCGAAAAGGCGATAAAGAGTCGTGGAGGAAAAGCTACGTCCTCCGTATCCAAGAAGACCAACTATCTTGTCTGCGGAGCCTCGCCTGGCTCGAAGCTTGCCAAAGCTCAAACACTGGGTGTCAAGGTGCTTAATGAAGAGGAGTTCAAGGCGCTTCTGGACTCTTGAGTGATCACCAAAGTGATGATATTTTGCTCGTAAATGGCCGGGAGATCGCCTCAGCTCTGGCGGCTCTGTTTCAGTGAATCGATTGGAGTCTGGAACGGTCCATGGCTAAATGATGGAGACTTTATGCTGAACACTCTTAAGAATGAGTGAATTCAGGAACCATGACAGGTCGGGCGCAGTCCTCAATAGTGTGCTGATCCGTGCCCGCAGAATCTGGATGGTCTGAGGTATGCTGTCAGCAACGTAGAAAGGGTGGAGAAGGAAATGCGAACTTTTGAATTCGGACCACTGGCAGCTACGATCATATTGACCGTCCTGATAACTGGTGCCTTTGGCCTCGTAGTCCTTTTGCCGGTGTTTCTCCTTCAATGGTTGTGGAACGGCTCCTTCGCCGCGCTCGAATTGGTTCCTCCGATCGAGGTTTGGCAAGCCGCACTTCTATATGTTGCGTCTGTCCTGATGATTTATTTGAACGGTTTGGTTAAAATCGAGATTAAGCTAGAACGATTCGACTAGTTCCTCGATTTGGAAACCACTAGATGACTGGGAATGGAACCCAACGGATTTTTTGCTCAGGATTGTCCCTTGTCGTCATTGTTCTGACGGCATCTGCGACTGTCCCGTCTTCTTCTGGCGCTGCCTGGGCTAAATACGGCCGCACGGGCAAACATACGGTAACACCTTCCGAAGAGTATCTCGAGCGCGGAAAGGCATGCATGCGCCGGGAAGAGTTGGATGGCGCCATCGATGCTTTTCTGCAAGCCACTTATTTCGCCCGCAACGGATACTTTCCGGAAGCTTTCTACTGGGTTGGAATTTGTTATAAGGACAAAAAAGAGGATGACAAGGCTGTCAAGGCACTGCTGAAAGCTAGAGAACAGTATGTGGACCCGAACTGGGACATTCATATAGCCCTTGCCGAGATTCATATTCGCAATAAAAGGTTCGATGAATGTGAGAAAGAGCTGCGCACTGTTCGAGACTGGGGCAAGGCGATGCAAGCGAGGGTACAGTTTACCTACGGTCTTATGTATAACGAAAAGGGTGACTATGGCGCGGCAGAAGGCTCGTTTCGCGCTGCCCTGGGCGAGCCGCCCTGGAAGTGGACAAAAGCCTGGTTGTATATGGCTGAAGCGATGATGAAGCAGAAGAAGTGGAAGGAAGCTTTGAAAGAGTTCGATGACCTTGTGCATGCATGGAACTATCTCAAACAACAGCCGGACCACAGAATTTATTTGGATATTGGTGTATGCAGGCTGGCCATCGGCGATCATCAAGGTGCAATCGATAACTGGCACCATTCGTTGGATTACAACAAAGAAGATCCGGAAGTGTGGCTACAGTTGGCTATGTTGTACGAGGCGGAAGGGCACTATTCCTCAGCAGCCAAGGACTATCAGCAGTTCCTCAAGCTTATGCCGCCTGAGTCCAAAGACCCAAGGATTCAATACGTTCGTGATCGGCTCACTCGAATAGAACAAAAATTGAATCCTAACGAGACGGCTCCCACTGTTGCTAAACCATCCATCTATATGCGCAACCAGATGGAGGGACTGAAGAAGGAAGCTGAGCAAGAGCAGCGTCAGGTGGAAAATGAGACTAAGGAAAGCGAACGCCAAGACAATGACTCAGGATTTTAATCGCAAATTGGCTGATACTGAATACAGTGCCGCTTCATGCATGCCCAAACGGAATCCGATGCTCAGCTCTGCGCCCCGGTTTATTCGACCTACTCTTCTTCTGCTTGGGGACTCGCATCTACGGGTGTGACCATACCCGAGAGCGCTTCTTTAATTGCTTTGTCGTTTGGAGAAAGTTGACTGGCGCGTTCCAGCTCTTTCATGCCTTCATCTGTTTTCTTCTCGTGCAATAAGGCTAGACCCAGCCTGTAATGCGCATTTGTGTATTTGTCCGAGGCCGCGATCGCTTGTTGGTAGGCTGCTATTGCATTGTCCCACTGCTCTGCGGACTCGAGCGCGATTCCTTTTGCAGTTGGAACTGATGCCAGATTTGGTGCTTCCTTTGCCAGCTTGTCCAGCTCGTTTAGTTGAGCCTCTCCTTGCATTTCCATGGCATCAATAAATCGAGGGGCGAAACCTTTCGGCACATTATCCGGTGTGTCGACTGTTACATCGACAAGGTGTGTGTGTAGATTCTTCGGCTTGCCGTCTACAGCTCCAAGAGAGACTTCTCTAAAGGAGCGACGATCCGCGGCGGGAAGAATGCCTTCCACCTGCACTTCTCCGGCGGCGATCTGTTTTCCGTCCACTCCTTCGATGTCGTATGTGAATCTGGGGTTTTGAATGTCGAAGACGTTCGAGTTATGCACGTCTACGGTTACCAGCGCTTTGCCGTCTTTCAAATGAGTCGATTTGAGAATAATCGCGACATTGCGAAGATACTGATTGGTTTCGAAATTCGCGAAGAATGAATAAATTTGATAACCACCGAAGGCTGCACCTACTACAACCAAAAGACCAATCCCGAGCATGATACCGCGGGCGGTTCCTTCCTTGGAGTTTTCTTTCGCTTGTCTGTCGAGAAAATTCGTTTCTATTTGTTTAGGCATTTTAATCCCGCTATCGGCTGGCCGCATTCAAAAATCGGTAAGAAATTCTAGTGAATTCTCGCTTCTGGCGCAACCTTATCTATCCGTTCTCACTGCTTTCCGTTTTCGTTTTGGAGGACCTTCGTCCTCCTCGTCTTCGCCAACTTCCCTCGGTTCCACCGGTGTGTCGGCCGACGGGATCAGCCGTGGTCTGTAATGTTCCAGGTAATCGAGCCTTAGCTGACCATCGGCATCTTGATAATACTGCTGCAAGATCTGATCGAAACGCCAGCCACGATTAGCCAACATGTTGGCACCGTGTTGAGAGAGTCCGCGAACGCCATTGCCTGTTCCCCTGTAGGTGAACACCCAGCCTGCTCCTTCTTCATGTACATCCAGGATTCCGGCTGTGGCAAGGCCGAGCATCTTAGCTAGTGCAACACCGTAAACTTCACGGGATTTGCTCGGTCCCATTACTTGAACGCTATTGGCGTTGCCGTTGGCATCCCATTGTTTAACTGTTACGCCTACAATTTCCGGCACGCCGGTAATTTTTTCCAGTTGGCTTGTGGAAACCCTGGATTTTCTCAAGTTGAGATTTTCCATCGAATCGCCTACCCAGGCTCGATAAAAGCCTGGTTTGACCTTGCCAGCGTTTTTCAAAACCAGCCCGCGGGTCATCTGAATGGCTTTGAATGTCCTGGCGTGCTCTTTAGCTAAGCCCTTGTAAACCTGGTCTCTCACATCCGGCACCAGGTCATAACCCTGGCTGTTGTACCATTTAGAGCCTTTTCCGATATGTGCCCATGCATAGCTGCGAGCGGCGATCGATTGTGCCTTGAGCGCTTCCTCGTGCCAGGTGGGCGGCATTTCTGAC
>CAYTDR010000865.1:0-3888 GCA_964436185.1 uncultured Candidatus Obscuribacterales bacterium
GAAGTGACTGCTAAAATAACTGCGACCATCGCGGCTGTTAGCGGAACAAGTCCTGATCGCAGCGTTCTTCTGGTCGGCACCTCGCTCGCCATAGGTGTTGAAGTTAGGTTTGTTCCGTCCAGAACGTTTCTTAACTCTTCCATCGACTGGAACCGTTTATTTTGCTCCTTGTCCAAGCACCGGGCCAGCGTATTCTCAAGGGCCTCTGGAAACTCTTTGCCGGTCGCCTGGTACAGACTTGGAGCGGGAACATTGGCATGAAGCGCGATTGTCTCTAATGCAGTTTCTCCGATGAGCGGCGGTTTTCCTGCGAGCAATTCGAATAGGATACAAGCTACAGAATAGATCTCGGAACGAGCATCATATCGTCCGACGAGAACCATATCCGGTGGCATGTATCCCGGAGTACCGGCTACCGTTTGTCCTTGCAAGTCAGTGGTTGAGCCTGATGACTCTTTTACCTTGGCGACTCCAAAATCAATTATCTTAACCTCGAGAGCGCCCTCGGTTTCTGACACCAAAATATTCCCTGGCTTAAGATCTCTGTGATAGACCTGGTGCGCATGGGCGTGTTGAAGACCCTCACATATTTTTGAAACTATTTTGACTGCAGTCTCGCTGTCCAATGTTCCAGTTCTTTCAAGAAGCTGTTGGAGACTTACACCTGGCACAAATTCCATGACCATGTACGGGATACCGCTTTTGGAGGCGCCGAAGTCCAAGATTCCGACAATATTCGGATGGTTGAGTTTGCTGGTAGCCCTCGCTTCTTCTTGGAACGAAATTAATTGGTCGGCAGTTAATGCGTGAAGAGTCTTGATCGCTACGCGTTTGCGCAGGTGCCGATCTCGACAAAGATAGATAAGTCCCGCAGACCCTCTGCCGAGGATCGAGATGGCTTTGTAGCGATCGATGGGAAATTTTTCCGGATCTAGATCCAGCTCCACTTCGTTTTTGCCATCGTCGACGAATCCTTCAAAGGCGACCGTCTTGAACTTTGCAGTCGATTGATTTGACACCGCGATCGGTCTGTCGCAGTTGCACTGCTCCTTGCCGAAGATAAACTGCGTCAGGGATCCTGCTCTTCTGGAGCCGATTATTCGCTTGCAATTGACGCAAATGTTGTACTCCGCAGAGTCCGTCTCCTCATCCCCCGAGCAGCAACAAACGTCCACCAGGCGCGAAACCAGATCCGTGCTCGCGCTATCTTTCGGCATTCCGCATCTTCTGCAAATTGTCGAATCAGCCATGTTGCGTCCGTCTGAGGGTGCTTACTGAGACTACTACAAACAGTTTAATGCTTCCGTTTGCTACAGTGACTAATTCCGGACAAAAAAAGAGACGCCCTAATTATGGGCGCCACTTTTTTCCGAGGACCCATTCGCGCTGGTGGCGTTTCGCAATCACTCTGGTAGTTTTTCGACGGTAGCTTCCTCGAATTCACTTGACAGCAAAGTGAATCGCTCTCCTTCATTTCTGAGCTGACGATCGAAGAATGCACTGACACAATAGCTTGTAACTTCGATCGCACGAGTACCAGGATACGGCATGAGTGTACGTTTTTTCTCGAACAACTTCGCAGCATGTTTGAAGACTCGCGGACCAACAAAGAGAGGACCGTCGCCAAAGAACTCATGCAAAAATCCATCCAGGACAATTTGCCAGCCGTCCTCAAAGTGTCCGAGTTGCTGATGATGCGGAGCCAACAGTTTTGGAACGAGATACAAGAATGGACCCTCTACATGCCTGTCGACGTCACTGGCATACGGAGCGAACCATCCGTGCATATTGACCGTCGCCTTGCATCGCTGATTGCGTTTGGGTACTTCTGCGGCTGCAGTTCCGCCTAGCGAATGTCCGAATGCGCCAACGGACTGTAGATCGATTGCTTTAGCGAAAAATTCCAATGATTCTGAGGGTTCCGAACCGCCTAGATTCGTTCTGCCATCGAGCATTTCACTGCTATTTGATGCAACAGACGCATCAGCCGAACCCTCGCTCAATGAGCAAAGTTTTTCAATGACGAAATGAAAATCTTCGATCCAAACAGAAATGAGCTTGGCTCGTTGTTCATTTCCATCATCATCCTTCTGTACCCATACCTGACCGGCTTTATTGCCATAGACCTCGCGACCGTCGGGAAAACAAACTAGCTTTGGAGTGTATGGCCCGGCAATTCCAGCTACGAAATATCCCTGGCTAGCAAGTTGCTCGGCGAGCGCGGAGTAGGAGGTTGGGAGGTCTCCCAGACCAGGAGCGAACACCACCAGCGGTGCCGGACATGCCGATCTATCCACTGGTGCATTGTCGAACGAGTTGCATTTTATAAGCTCCAGGCGTCTTGGTAATCCGGCTCCCAGCGCCTGAAGTCGACCAGCCCACTTTCGTGGTAAGTATAACGACACTTCATGCTTGTCGGTGTCTTTCGCCGGATACCAGAGCCAGACCAAAACCTCTCGTTTTGCGTCAGCGTCGTCTACGAACAGTTCGCGGCGCGTGGTGTCGACCCAGGAGAAGCATCTTCTACCAACAGTAAACTTACCCTTTGGCTTAGGCAGAACAACTGGTTCACTTTTGTCGCGCAACTGAAAAAATGGGAAGAGCAAGAGGTCGAACATAGATATCCCTTCGGAGCTTCAGATCATAGACTCCTCAGTACTATATTCCCAAACTCACAAGGCATCTTGAATCACTTGCTGCAGCCGGATGACTGTTTTGCACCGCAGATATTTGGCGCCCATTTGTCGATCATACTTTTAAGATCTGCCATCAAGGCTGGTTTCTGCAAATAATCGTCCATGCCTGCCAAAAGACATTCATCGCTCACTGCATGTCCCGTCAAGGCAACTATTGGCACTCGCCTGCGACGATCTCTTAGTTCATTCTCTCGAATCAGCAGAGTGGCATGACCACCCGGGATGTCAGGTAAGCCGACGTCCATAAAAATGAGCGCTGTGCTTGCGTCGGCTTTCTCAACCGCCGCTTTGCCAGAACCAACTATTTGAACGGCACAGCCCAGCCGCTCTAATACCGCTGCCATGACCATCTGCAACGTTGGATCATCTTCAACTACTAGAATTACACCGTTTTGCACTGGTCTTCTCCAAATCTAATTGCTACCCAAAAGGTAGAACCTTCTCCGAGTCGGCTCGTGACTCCTATTTCACCGCCCATCAGCTCCGTGAGAGTGCGAGCGATATTCAAGCCCAAGCCGGTTCCACCGTAAATTCGAGTTGTCGAATCTTCAGCTTGTACAAACGGTTCGAAGATTTTTTCTTGTTGTTCCTCTGAAATTCCGATGCCAGTGTCGACTACGGAAAACTTTATCTTTGGACCACTTGGTCCTGACTCTATTACCTCTGCGGAGACAGAGACCTTGCCTCGTTCTGTAAATTTGATCGCATTGAAAACGAGGTTCTGTAAGACCTGCCTGATTCTCAGCTCGTCACCACATACGAGGTCAGGAATCTCCGAAGAGACGTCTGATTCTATGACAACACTCTTTTGCTTTGCCTCTGGACTAGCCAATTGCACGAGATCTCCGATGACCGGACGCACTGCAAAAAACCTATTTTCGAGCTTGACTGAATTGGCTTGGAGCTTGGCCGCGTCAAGCAAGTTATTCAAGATCTGAAGCAAACGTTTGCATGATTCCAGAGCTAATTGTGAGTATGCCTTGAATTGTTCGTCCGGAGCGCTCTCATTCATTATCTCGACAAGCCCAATAACACCGGACATTGGCGTGCGAACTTCGTGACTCACAGTCGAAAGGAAGCGTGATTTTGCCTCGTTCGCCGCGATCGCGTCATCTCTGGATTGCTTCAAGGCGAGATCGGTTTTACGTCGCTCCGTTAAGTCCCGTGTAACTTTGGCAAAACCTACGAGTTC
>CAYTDR010000866.1:0-3884 GCA_964436185.1 uncultured Candidatus Obscuribacterales bacterium
TGACTATGCCAGGCTGCCTTCAGCCTTTTTCAACTATCAACGGGACAAGCCCTTGCCTGCAGACGCGTACATGCCTTGTCGTCACTGTATGCAGCAGCCATTGAACGGGTTCGTGCCTTGCACACAGCTTTAAGGCTGAGGGGCTTGTTCTTGTTTGATTTCTTCGTTGCTGGTGCTGGGGTCTTTTTTCTTGTCTGGAACTGGCTTCTTCTCTTCTTTGAGCCTTCCAGGACTTCCCGTCATCATTTTCCAGAGCGGTCTGCGCGAATTGAGGACCTGATTCATTTGCCTGGCAACTGTGTCGACGTTTGTTGCCGCGGTTTTGACCTTCACCACGGTCTCTTGCAGGTCGGTCTTGAAGCCTTTGTCGGAGATGATGTTGTCTAGTTTGATCATCGCGTCTTTGGCGTTGCTGACGACTTCTTTGACATCGCTTCTCAACGCTTGATCGTCTTTCAGCGTTCCCAGCACATCGATAGACTTGTGAATGTCTTCGGTCGACTTATTGACGCGTTCCAGAGCGGTGAGAAGATCTTGTCTGAGCGGTTTATCTTGCAGCGTCACATTGAGATCGTTGATTGTCTTCTGAACGGTGGCGGCTGTTTCTCGCACCATGCTTGCGGTTTCTCTAAAATCGGCACTCAAGGCCGGATTGTCGAGCATCCGGTTGAATTTCGAAGAGGTCTTACGCAAGTCCGTTGCGAAAACGGAGATGTTGTTGAGTGCTCCGGTGCCTTGATCGAAGAAACGATTGGCGCTCGACGTCACTCTCTTCGCCTGATCGGCAACCGTGCCGATCTTCGACGATGTGGTGGTGAAACTTTCTGTCGCCACCGCCACTTTGTCCATGTTCTTGTTTAGCTTCGTGGCTGCTTCGTTGATGTTCTTAATCGTCTCACCCGAGTGTTTAAGCGCATCTACCAGACTGGATTGGGTATCTTCGCTGGCTACTCGCGTGATCATCTGGTTGAGATTGGTGGCAATCTTGTTGATTACAAGCTCTACGCGCACCGGATCCTGTCCGATAACGATTGTATGCGGGTCGATTGGAGGCGGAGGCTGTTCACCCGGCTTCTCTTCCGGCAAGCTGATTTCAACGTACTTCGCACCGACCATGCCGAGCGTCTGAATAGTGAACGTCGAGCCTTGGGGGACGATAACTTCTTCCGTCTTAATTCTCAGCGTACAAAAGACTTGTCCCTTTCCTTTCAAATCGATCTGATCGACAGTTCCGACTCTCACGCCGTGGATGTTGACCGGTGCATTATTTGCCAAACCAGCGATGTCATGAAACTGAACAGTGATGATTTGCGGGGGGTGAAAAATAGAGACGCTCTTCAACCAAGTCCATCCATAAAGAAGCAGGAGGACAGCGATCAGCGTGAAGATACCTACACGGACTTCGTAATTCGGCCGTGCAACTGGGGTACTTACGGATTCGCTGGTCCGGTCTATTGCTCGTGTCTCTTTCTTGGTCGTGGTCACTGCTAGATTTTTCCTCATCCTTCACGTTTTGTCGAGTTTACAGTAGGTTCGACAGCATCGGACCCTCTTTTGTTGCCTTGGCAAATTGCTTCATGTACGGATCTTCTGATACTAACGCTTCCTCGGGCGTGCCTTCCCAAACAGCTCTTCCGTCATGCATGAGAAGGATTCTCTCGGCTGTTCTTGTCCAGGTAGAGAATTGGTGCGTGACAACTATAGCGGCCGCATTCAACTCTTCCTTTAGTTTAATCATATAATCTTCGATGACTGTCGACATAACCGGGTCGAGACCGGTGGTTGGCTCATCGTAGAGAATTATCTTTGGATCATTGACGATCGCGCGGGCAAAGCTGGTTCGTTTTTGTTGTCCACCAGACAACTGAGTGGGGAACGCATCGATGTAGTCGGACAAACCGACAAGCTTCAGTTTCTCGCGAATGATTGCATCCTCTTCCGCCTTCGGCATCTGTTTGCGTCTCAGCGCCAGAGCCAGGTTCTCCCTCACAGTCAGAGAGTTGAGCAACGCCGAGCCCTGGAAGACAAGTCCTATATCGTCGCTTCGACGAATCACTTGTCCACCGCTTGGATCGAGTAGTCCACAGATAATTTTCAATGTGGTCGATTTGCCACACCCGGATGGACCGATGAGACCGAGAGTCTCTCCAGTGTAAACGTTAAACCGAATGCCCTTCAGGATCTGTCGAGCGCCAAAAGACCTCCACAAATCCACTATTTCCAACATCGGGGGCACGGCCATTGACTAGTTCTTCCTCGTAATTGATCGAATGATAAAAGTGGTGAAAGGTTCCGAACTAAGGGATAACGCCAGATTACCTCGGGGCGTAGGTCAGCTTGGTGACGATGAAATTTGCAATAAACATGCAGGTCATCGTCCAAACAATCGCGCGAGTAGTAGCTACTCCGACGTCCTCGGCGCCACCTCTCGTGTTGAGCCCAATGGCACAAGAGAACATAATGACGATCGTGGCGTTGATCAGCGCTTTCAGAAAGTGGACGCTGAAATCACGATCAAGAATCGTTACTTTAACTGAGTCCAGAAAAGTCGCAGGCGGCAGGTTCGCGGCAGTTTGAGCAATCAGGATGCCGGCAATCAGACCGACGGACATCGCGTAGACCGAAAGAACCGGCATCATCACCAGTCCTGCCAAATAGCGAGGCACGACGAGGAACTGCACCGGATCGATTCTCATCACTTTGAGCGCGTCAATTTGTTCGGTAATCATCATGGTAGTCAGCTCGGCAGCGATGGATGAGCCCACTCGCCCTGCCAGCATCATTCCCGCGGTAATCGGTCCGATTTCTCTTATAAGAGCAAGTGAAACCACACCGCCAATCGCGGTATCGGCACCAAAATTCACGAGTTCGCGCGATATCTGCAAAGACATTGCGAAGCCCACGAATAGCGCTGTGATGCTTACAACGACAAACGACTTGACTCCGATCATGTAAGCCTGGCGGAACGCTTCCCGCCAGTCGATCTGTCCACGAATCATGAACATCACTGTCCTGCCAAGCAGAATGACCACTTGCCCGAGCAGTTGCATCCCGACGCCGCACTGTTCCTCAACGAAAAGGAACGGGTTGAAAAGTGATTTGTTTTTTGCGGAACTAGTCATGCCGCTAATTCTATTGCGCGCACGTCCTTTCACCATGAGATAGAAGAAAACATTTTCCCTTCAATATTTTCGCTTAGCAAGTAACGACCCTCTCGATGCCGTATTCATCAGCGTTTTAGCCAAATTAGTAGATGAACGGAAGTTAGCCGACCGTTCTCTTTGCATCTCCGCGTCAGCCCTTCGAAAAACGAACGCTTGCTTGCTAGACGTCATAAACAGCCGCAAGTTTCTTAACCTGCTCCTCTGCAAACAGCATTCCGCAAAGAAAAATCTAAGATTCCTCCCATGAAGAGTAAAGTGTGTCCCCGATTCGCCACTTGTCAGGATATCGACTGCAGCAGGGTGAGAATACGCAAGCACAAGCGCTTGCCACGCACTCTTAGTGGTAGTTTCCCCATCGACACTGAGAGCCGGTAAACGTAAGTTATATGCACGTTCAGCTGGTAGGAATTATTCTGCGCTTGGCAGCGTAGAAATCCGTTCGTCACGGGATTTCGATTTGAAAACATTCGACGGAAACATAGAAAGACAAGCTGCAGACGGAGATCAGGGCACCAGTCGCTCGCTATCTCGCGAGGTGGTTGACACACGCTTTTTGAAAGCCGACCACGCCACGCCTGGCGACCCAACATCTGCTGTTGATCTAACCCGAGCTGGAACCAATCGAACTGCTGCTGCCGATCGAGCCGCTGCCGAAACCAGGCGAACTTCTTTTACCGATCGAGCCGCTGCCGATGCCAGGCGAACTTCTCCTGATCGAAC
>CAYTDR010000867.1:0-3880 GCA_964436185.1 uncultured Candidatus Obscuribacterales bacterium
CATAAGCACAAGCAGTCAATCGTTTCGAAAACAGACGAGGCGGCTGGCTTGCAAGCGCAGGAAGGGGGCACTGATTTCCCTCTAGCGCTCGATCCCGAAGCTCGTTCGGAAATGATTTCATGCACAGCTGAAGGCGAGCCTGAAGGTCAATCATCAGGGCTTTATTTCAGCCATGAAGAGGACAAGGCGGACTCCACATCTCGTGCCACCACAATCGGCACAGGCGAATTAGTCCATATCGAAGAAGGCGCTGAAAGTTTCGCACCACTGCCTGATTTCGACCACTCTTTGTCATCATCCGACCATGACTATTCAATTCTGGAAAATCCTGAGTATGATAACACCAGTTATAGTGCAATGGATTTCTCCACTTCACCCCGCACCGACTATTCGGACCGTCGAGATTCGCTCAATATAGCCATCAGCGAGAGTGTCGCCGGCTACGCCGTTGAGCGAAGCGCTGCTGATATCCAGCGAACCATTGATGAAGCAGTTCAATCTGTCGTTCAACTTGCCAGCTATGGTGCGTTCAACTTCCTTGCTGGAAGCTCCTCGCTTGTGGCAGAGAAGAGCGGTTTTGATGACTTGTTTAGACAGCAGATGGAATTAGAGTTCGGCGCAGAAAATGGAGAGTTTCTGTACGAAAGGTACAAACGAAACAGAGTCTCTCCAAATATAAAAGACAAAATCGAAGCTATTCGTGAATACGTGACTAATCTGTATCGTGCTCAGCAACAGGCCAATCAAACTTCTCTGAAACAGATTTTGAACAATATGATGACGACCGCATTTAACAATGGCGGGCTGAACGGAGTAGATCTAACCATCCGACAAGTCAATTCCGGTCTTCGTGCTATCGGTTCACGTTACGGGCTGGCGCCAGGTTGCGCCTGCGAAAACGATGGAGAAGGAAATCCAGCTTGGCTAGCAATAATGTTTTCCAATCTGGAGACTAATCAACTTTTGTCTATGGAGTGGTGTCAACTGCAGGGAAATCAGCCCAATCCGCTATGAATTCGTCAAGCACCTTGAGTGCGTTACTTGCCAGAGGTGGGGGATGAATACTTGCTCCTATAATCAGATTTCATGCGCTTACGATTAGACACATATTCACTAAATACCCGACATAATTTTTACGAGTGTATCATCCAGCCCTCCTGTGCCATCCGACTGCACTTCTAGGCCTGGGCGCCGACGCAATCTCTCAATAGCCTCCGAACTAATTCCTAGACACTTTTGAAGACTGACTTTCTTCAGGTGCGGAAATGTCTCAAGAATTGCGCATGTCCTGTCCGTTAGAAGAGCATTATTTGTGAGAGTTAGCTTGTTAAGAGAAGGCATGCTACGGAGGTCTCTAATATGAGCATCGGTCAAATGATCGATATTCGCTATGTCCAATGTATTCAGGTGCTTCAATTCGCATAACATGTGAACATCAGCGTTCATCAGCGCAGTGCATCCAATGTCTAAGCTTTGCAGTTTGGGCGCAAATTGAACGATCTTTCTCAAGCTCTCACCATCGACGCGCGTACAGTCCTGCAAGCGAAGCGTTTTCAAATTCTTGAGATCTTTTAGTGCATCCAATGTCTTGGCAGTAATTCGTGCGCCACGAAGATCGAGGTTGTCGATTCGCTTAGCAGAGCGAAGCGGAGCAAGCTCAGCATCGCCCACATCGCAATGCTCAAGTCTGAGAAGCTTAATTGGTAGGCTGCAAAACTCTTTAATCTGTTCTCTGGTTACATGTCTGCATTCGACACAGACTCTATCTACAGTACGCTTCACTTTCCTGAACGCCGTCAGCTCCGATGGGCTTAGAGATTCGAAATTGACTTTGCCACGATTGAACTTAGCAGTGAGTTGACCATCCTTTTCTTGAATTATGTGGAACTTCTCTTTTATTCTTTCCTTTCCCTGATCGGCAGAAACCTTCACGGTTACTGATCCACGATCCACATCGAAACCGACTTCCTTCGAAGAGAATGGCAAAGGAGCAGCCTTAAATGGTGTAATGCTTGCCGTTTGATCATCTTGAGGAATCCGTTTAATAACAAAAACGCAGGCGAGAAGGATGCATGCAAACAGCGAAATAAAAAAAAGTGGCGTCCATCGTTCTGTTACTCGTGTTGCTGTCTCTTCTTGTAATTCGAGTGAATCACGGAATTTGGTTCGAGCTAACTCCGGCAAGGGCACCGAGAGTAGTGCATCTCGTAGCTCCGACATAGAATTGAATCTCTGTTCAGGTTTCTTGGACAAAGCCTTAGCAATGATTGTATCGAGCTCACGCGGAAAATCGCTCGCTGGCTCAACCTCACAGATTGAGGGCGAAGGCGATTGCATGTGCTGTTGCACTATATCGATCGCTCGGTCACCTTCAAAAGGTGGTCTGCCAATCAAGCACTCGAATAAAATGCAACCGACTGCATAGATATCTGCGCGTCCATCGACGTCTGCTCCTTGAGCTTGCTCAGGGCTTAGATACGAAGGACTCCCAACTATATGACCGGTATTTGTCAATTGCTGTGCATCGAAATTTCCGGCAACCATTTTCGATATACCGAAATCCAGCACTCTTACCTCTATCGATGCACCTAATGTGGTGGCAATGATATTTGCAGGTTTGAGATCTCGATGGACGATCTTTCGCTCGTGTGCATGTCCCATTGCCTCGCAAATCTGCACCATTACGCTTATGGTGTCTCTCATGGAGAGTCGCACTTCGGCTAGAAGAGCCTTCAAAGTCTCACCTTCAACGTACTCCATAACCATGTATGGCAGCCCGTCCTCGGTGACCCCGAAGTCATACACTTCCACAATTCCAGGATGCTTGAGCTGGCTCGTGGCTATAGCTTCACGCTGGAACCGTATTGCTCGACTTGGCTCCATACGACCGGTGAGAAGTTTCACCGCCACGACCCTATCCAAGATTGCATCCTCAGCCCGATAGACGTGTCCCATTCCGCCCGCGCCAATCGACTCGAGAATTCTATACCTGGATGCAATTAACTCTGCACAATTAATGGGCCCGCACGAAGTCATGTTTACTTCGAGCTCAGGTGTCGGGGTTTCGTTGAAAGTGGACATCAACAATGGCCTGTTAAAGCAAAATCAACAGACACTTACGGTGTTACTGTTTCGTAGATTTATTATGCCCAGAATCAATGATCGTCATTGTGGCGATGCCAGTTTTAAGAATCAAATTTTCGAACTTGATTGATCACCCTGGAGGGTAGTTTGAAGCAATAAGGGGTACAACGTTGGCAGACATTCGCTGAGTACTGGTATCACGGTCGCGTAGCTGCTAAGGAGTCGAATATGTGGGAGAGATACAACGTAGGCGGACAACAGAATATGACGGCTGGGAAACATTCGGACGCTGAAAAGTCCTTCCGAATGGCAGTCGAAGAAGCGCAGAAATTCGGACCGAAAGATGCCCGAATAGCAACAAGCTTGAATAACCTTGCCAATTGCTTGCGAGCTCAAGGGAAGTTCGACGAAGCCGACACTACCTATCAGAACGCAATTAAGGCCAAGGAACAGTCTGACGGTCCGTTTCATGAAGGGTTGGTCTCCATACTGGACAACTATGCAAAGATGTTGCGAGCTGCCGGCAAGGAGAAAGAAGCTGAAAAGCAAGAGCGTCGTTCCCGTGGCATTTTCATGATGAAGAAGTAGCGCCGGCTCTTGGCGCGATTTCCGGCTCCGTGTTCAGTGCTCGGCAATGGGCGCGTTTGGCCGCGTCCAACATCTGACGGAGTTAAGCTTTCGAAACAGCTCCCTGACGCCCAGGAAGAAGAACCGGCAAAATTCTGCCAAAAGCTTCAGGTATGACCGAAAGTAGCCTACTTTCGCAGGAAGGCAGTGATTTCCGCACTATGTCAGA
>CAYTDR010000868.1:0-3879 GCA_964436185.1 uncultured Candidatus Obscuribacterales bacterium
ATCGGTCCTTTCGTCCCTGAAAGAGTACATCTACCGGAGGGAATGTTTCAAAAAACAGTGGACCTTATACGCCGACGTGAGCTATTGTCCCAATCCTATGGGCTGTTTTCCCGATATCTGCTTTGAGGAAATCGTATGACAAAACAGTTTTGGCAATTGAGTAACGATAGATGACAGAACACGAACTTAACCTTCGGAGCGTCGCCTGCCCCATGAACTTTGTCAAGACGAGGCTATTCCTTGATAAAATGGCCGCGGGCGATCTTGTCAAGGTTTTTCTCGATGCAGGCGAGCCGGTGGAGAGTGTGACCAGCAGTATCCAAGAAGAAGGGCACACCGTGGTGGAGAGCAAAGAGGTGGAAGAGGGGGTTTATTGCCTCACTATTCAAAAAAATTAATCGAGACCGGTCTCGCTTTAATAGGATCTCAAGCTCTTGTGAGAGCAATCATCTATAACCGGAATGTGCTCTTCACTTCTTGAACAAAAGGCCCGACAACAAATCTAACCGCATCCGCTAAGGCGGCTCTCTAACAAGAGGAACCAATGGTGTCAATTCTAAATCTGTCGTCTCCGCAGAGAAGTGCTTTGTTTAGTGCTGTGGCTTGCTGGCTCATCTTTGCGCCGGCAGCTAGTTCGCATGATGCACCAGCTGCGGCGCCAGTGGATATTCCGACAGCCAAAAGAATGACCGACGCCAATCCCGCCAGTGCCAAGCTTCGATTTGATTATGGAGAAGCGCTCCGAAAGTCCGGCAAAGTCGAGGCTGCCTGTAGTGAGTATTTGAACGCCACAGAGATCGATGCCTCTTACTTCATCGCTTACCATCAACTAGCTCAGTGTTCGAACAATCCCCATCAACTTGCCGAAGCCACAACACGACTAAACCACCTTATGAGTCAGAAGCCAGGGGATATGATGCTCCGCGTGGCTCTATCCGAGCTTCTTGAAAGTCAGGGAAAATACTATGAAGCGGCTCGTCCGCTCATTCACCTGGTATTCACAAACTCCGTTCCGCATAAGTACATCGAGAAGCTCAACTCTCGCATAAGGTTCTTGCAAGCTAAAGCAAGGGCTAGTCATGTTGCCGCTAAAGTCCAAGATTCCGAAACCACGAAGTTGGACGTGACACCTCTTCCGCTACCTGACGAGAGCGTGATGAGACGAGGTTTGGATGCAGCCAGACTGAGCAAGGATTCTGTCTCTGACGGTTTCGGGCATTCGCGCCTCCAGCCCTGATATTTTTCATCGTAAATAGTGTTTTTTGCCAATTCCTGTGAGCTGCTCAGTCAGGGTCCGGGAAAGGACAATCTGCTCGTCAGCGCAAACTCGAGAATCACTCAAGCGAAAATGGCTGCCATAGCGTGTTTTACGGAGTGATCTGGGCATCTCGAACGGTAGAGATTGATGTGAATTTCACGATCACAACTCGTGAACACTACCTTCGGGAACGGCTACAATGTACCTTGGTTGTTGTTCCAAAATTTCACAATTGGAACAGACATCGACTAAAGAAGCTCGGTCTGACTGCTTATCAGTTAATGGCAATCCATTCGAGAAAGCGAAGAAAGACAGAGAACGGCGGGAGCAAAGCGGCTTTATGACAAATCGTGAGAACATCCGGACGAATGAGAGTTGCCGCCGGTTTAATCGCAGTCTTTCACTCTTTCTGATCATCGCATGCGTGTCATTAACTGGCTGTCGTAGCGCTGTCAACAATTCCAATCTCTCACAGGTCGAATACGGTCGCACGAACCCCAGCGCAAGTATTCAGACCGCCGAAGCCGCCGCATGCAACATGGCGCATGAGCAAGCAGTAGCAGACGGCTGCTTGAAAGCGTGGAGGACAGCGGTTGCCGGCGACGAGAATGCGGCTATGGCACAACTGACAGAGTTGGACAAGAAGCATCCCGACATCTCCACCGTGCAGTTCATGATGGGGCAAGTGAAGGAGCATTTCAAGAAAGACAAAGAAGCCGTCTTTCACTACCAGAAGGCGATGGCAGTCAATGAGTTCAGCTCCATGCAAAGCTATAAACTAGCTGAGTCCATGCGCAGATCTGGGGATGCCAAAGGCTCGATCGTTTATTATGAAAAGCTGGAGAAGAATCTGGAGAGCGCTACTGGAGAGCATGGACGAGATCAGTTTTCGCAGTTGCTCGACTCGGTTCGACTCGGTCTAGCCAAAGCACTCATTGCATCCGGCGACAACAAAGAGAGAGCGCGCGCCGTGGTGGACAAGGTCCTGGCGACCACTCCTGAGAACAAAGAAGCGAAAGGCCTTCTTAAGGAACTCCAAGCTAAGTAAGAGCGGCGCAACTTTTGTCGTACAATTACTCTTGTAACCTAGACGTTTCGAGGGTCTTGTGATGGTCAAAGAGATTGTGGAGCGGGCAAAATCCGCATCAACGGTAGAAGAAATCGCGATCGATAAGTTCGATCACGTCGAGTTCTTTGTCGGTAATGCGCTTCAGGCCTGCTATTACTATCACCACGGATTCGGTTTCAATATCGTGGCGTACCGCGGATTGGAGACAGGCAGCCGTGATTCAGTTTCGTATGTTCTCAAACAGAACGGCGTAACTATCGTGCTGACAGGCACTTTGACCAAAGACTCGGATGTAGCAGAACACGTTCACGAACATGGTGACGGGGTGAAGATTGTCGCTTTCCAGGTTCGCGATGTCGAGAAGGCGTACAAGACCGCTGTGGAACGAGGCGCCAGAAGCCACACTCCGCCCGTGCATACAAACGACGAGAATGGCGAGTTTTCGTATGCGATGGTTTATACCTACGGAGAGACTCTGCACAAGTTTGTAGATCGCAAGGGTTATAACGGCAGCTTCGCGCCCGGCTTCATGCATATCGAGGGAAAAACCAAGGAAGAATGCGGTTTGATGAGCATCGATCACATCGTCGGCAACGTCGAAGTCGAGAAGATGGACCAGTGGGTGGAGTTCTACGAAAACGTATTCGGCTTTTATGTTTATCAATATTTTGATGCCGATGACATTAGCACACAGTATTCTTCACTGGTATCGAAGGTGATGGCAAACAAAACCGGCTCGATCAAACTGCCGATCAACGAGCCGGCACTGGGACTGAGAAAATCGCAGATTCAAGAGTATCTTGACTATTATCATGCTGGCGGGGTTCAGCACATTGCAATCACCACCCGCGATATCATCAAGACTGTCGAGCAACTGCAGAATCGTGGGATCAACTTCCTCAAAGTGCCACAGAGCTACTATGATTCGTTGACGTCGCGAGTCGGAGAAATAGACGAGGACCTGACCGAGCTGGCCCGGCTGGGTATCCTGGTGGACAGAGAGTCGGACGGTTACTTGCTGCAGATCTTCACCAAACCGGTTGAGGATAGACCCACTCTCTTCTTCGAAGTGATTCAAAGAAAAGGAGCAAAGGGGTTCGGCAAGGGCAATTTCCAGGCTCTATTCGAATCCATCGAGCGCGAGCAGGCCAACCGCGGCAATCTGTAATCTCGTCCTGAGATTCACTACCAGTATCATCAAACCTCCGGTGTCATTTCAGATCGCCGGAGGTTTTTTTAGACCTGTTCGTTCTGCCTCACTTAACGACTTCAGCTTTTCGATTGACCAGGCAAAGTGCTTGGCCTCCCAATTGTCCGCCTTGTATTTCTGTTTGAGCGCCTCTTTGTAGTCCCTGACAGCATCTTCATCCTGTCCCAGTTCGAGCAGCACCAGCGCCCGATGAAATAATAGAGCGCTGTCATCAGGTGTCGGTCGAGAGATCTTATCGAGGTCGGTGAGCGCTCGCGCCGGTTGGTCCGACAACAGAAAAGCGACCGCTCGCGTATCAAGGGCTGCGTATTGGGATCCATCCATTTCCAGCGCTTTGTTCAC
>CAYTDR010000869.1:0-3874 GCA_964436185.1 uncultured Candidatus Obscuribacterales bacterium
ATGATATAACAGCGCGAAAACTGGTGGAGAAGCTGATCAAAGAGAGCGAGGAAAGAACTCGTTCGATCATGGAGGGATTACCCGTCGGTCTGGCAGTTATCAATGACGCTGGTCTCATCGAGGTTTCCAATCCTAAAGCGCTATCACTTTTCGGCAGCCACGAACGTGATTTTCTTGGTCGCAAGCTCGCCAGCTTGTTCGTCACCGATGAAGACATGGGTGTAAAAGAATGGCTTGAGCAGTTGCTTTCGAGTAATTCAAACCAGGTCACGGAGCTGACTGGTGTCAGAGATGATGGAACAGTTTTTCCAGTTGAGGTCTCATGTAACAAAATTCAGCTCCAGGGAGGAGTCGTCCACCTGGTCGCCATGCTGGATGTGACTGAACGGCATGAAATCGAGCGCATGAAACGAGAGTTCGTTGCCATGGTCAGTCACGATTTGAGAACTCCGCTTTCTTCGGTGCAGGGAATGTTGGCGCTTCTGTCTGCTGGAGCGGCGGGAGGTCTGCCAAAGCGCGCCGAATCGATCGTGGAAACTGCCGAAGGACAACTCGAGCGCTTGATTCAGCTAATCAATGACTTGCTGGACATTCAGAAAATGGAGTCGGGACGATTTCAAATTCAGCGCGAAGAGGTTCGGGTAAACGATCTTGTTCAACAGTCATTCGAAGCAGTCGACCAGTTAGCCAGAGCAGCGGGGGTGAAAATGGTGCTGCCAAAAACAGAGGCAAAAATGATCGCTGATGGTGCCCGCATCGTTCAAGTGCTGGTCAACCTGTTTTCTAATGCCATTAAATTTTCGCGCACTGATGGCTCCATCGAAGTGTTAGTGGATGAAAGCCCGACTGAGGTTACGATAAGCGTCCAAGATCACGGTCGAGGCATTCCCAAAGAACATATCGAAGTGGTTTTCGAACGCTTCCGGCAAGTAGAGCCAGGCGACGCCACCGAAAAGAAAGGCACCGGATTGGGCCTGGCCATTTGCAAAATGATAGTGGAAGGCCACGGCGGAACTATCGGCGTTGAAAGTGAATTCGGTACGGGCAGCACATTCTGGTTTAAGATTCCGGCCCGCGACGGCGACGATATATAGATATGGAAGAAAAACATCCGGCTTCTTCAAGGTGGCGCAAGTCTACTAAAACCCGACCCACATTTTCGCGCACCCTAAAGCGAAGAGCAAATGCCATTTTTGCATCTGCTCTGAGCCCTTGTCGAAGATTAAAAATTGCGGCTTCAGTTTGCCTGATTAATATGATATTGACAACCCGGTCCAATAAATAGGTAAGTCCTCACACTCCTCAGTGTGTATCTGCACAGTGCCCCAAAGTGCCAACCTGTCCGAGATTCGAGCATTCAGCCCAATAATTGCACCCTGCTTCGAGACAAAACTGACTTCAGTCAGTTATTCGCAATTTCGATAAACAGGGAATCCTCGCCTGGCTAATTTTTCCCCAGAACCCTTGCTGGCACAGGATTTAAATATTCTTTCGGCATTGCCAAGAATTGGTCAACTTCTCCTTGTAAGTTTGAAGGTGCCGAGAAACGGTTTGAAGTGACTGGGAGTTGCGCATCAGAAAGAGGTAGGAAACTAATGTTACCCGTACAGAATGGCTTTGCGCGGAATCAATTCTCTCCTTCAGAGAAGGAGACTCAGCAAATATCTGCCCATGAGCAACACTGCCACGTTATCGTCGTACTCGAGCAAGTGTCCACTCTGCGAAAACATTTCGCCGAGCTGGCATACAAAGCCCTCACTGGTCCAGTACAACTGTTGGAAGCACAAGAGTCCGCCGAGGTCTTGCCCCTGGTAGCGAAGCGAAAGCCCGCTATGGTGGTCATCGACATCAGCGCTTCAGACTACAGCGGCATCGCTACTGCCGCCGAAATCTGGAAACAAGACCCTGGTGCCAAAATCCTGTTCTGGTGCCATAGCTTCAAGGAATCCTATTTACAGCAGCTCAATCAGGTAGTGCCTCCGTTCGCGGTTTATGGCATTGTCTTGAAGAGCTGCATTGACGAGAAGATGATTCACGCCATTCAGAGCATCATGCTGCACGATAATCCCTTCATCGATGCCAGCATCCGCTCGCGAGTCGGCGCTTCTTCTCAGAGAAACCGCCTGACGAGAACCGAATACGAAACCCTCTGTGACGTAATCCTTGGCCTCACCGACAAGGCCATTGCAAAACGACGCAATCTATCAGCTCGTGGAGTGCAAAACCGACTATCTGCACTCTTCTCGAAGCTCCTCAGCGGCCGCCATGCCTGGTTGCGAGAATCAGCCAGTATGGACGTCTTTAACCTGCGCACGCGCCTCGTCTTCGAGGTGGTGAAATCCGGTTTGGTTGATGAAGAGTCTCTCGAGGTGCTCGATCAGGAGCTCGATCACTGGATTTCCACCAAGTTCGGTCTATAAATAAGGCATATATAGAACCTGACTGCTGGAAGTTCGCAGCGCAGACGATCGCTACTGTTTCCGTTGTGACTTCCGAATCTGCTCAGAACGTTTTTTCATAGTCCCTGACTCGACTTTACGATGCATTCTCTGCAAAACGAAGGAGTAGACATCCAAAATCGGAACCAGCGATGGGCTTTCTTTGCCCAACTCTCGCTCCGCCAGAGCCAGAGCCTTTGACAGACAGCCTTCCGCCTCAAACAGGCGATCGAGTGTCTCGTACACCTGGGCTAGTTCAACAAAAGAGTCAACGATCTCCATCCCTGTTGCCATACGGATTTTGAGCAGAAGCTCTCGAATGCGATCTTCACTAGTTTTCTTCGTCATATACTCGCGCGGTTGGTCAAAAGAAGACAATGAGAAGTCGAACTCGTTTTATCCTCTTATATTTAGCTACCAACCAGCAACGAAGATAAAACCGATTATCGCGAGAATACAGATAACAATGGTGACAAGAAGTAACACAGCATTACTGTTCAAGCGGCGCTTCGGCTTGGTCGAGTAATCAGGCGGTAGTATTTGGGTCGTCTCCCTCAAGACTCTCTTAACTGCTTCGTTTTCCAAAACGGGCTCATCTTCAGGCAAGTCATCATTGATTGAGGGCAGAGTCAGAGTCGGATCATCTTCCTCTTCTCGAAACTGCTTCAAAGGTCGAGAAGAAGCCCGAAGGCGCCGCATGTGGTCGAGATCCTCAAGAGCCTGAGCGACTTCGTTCATACTGCGGAAGCGTCTGGATGGCTCTTTGTCGAGCATCTTGGTGACAATCGCGACGATCTGTGGGGTCAACCTGGGTGTGACCTCCTTCAACCTGTCGATCGGTGCCGGGGCATTGATCTGCTTGTTCAGCACCTCCAGGATCGAGGTTGCCTCGAACGGTGCTTTGCCCGAAAGCATCTCAAACATTATGCATCCGACACTGTAAACATCGGACTCGATGGTGCAGAGCTCGCCTGTCGCCTGCTCCGGACTCATGTACTCAGCCGTTCCCAAAATTTGACCTGGTCTCGTCAGCGCTTTTCTGAGTTCGCCTGGCTTGGCATATAGTTTCGCCAAACCGAAGTCGAAAATGATTGCGTGATACTTCTTGTCTCGAAGCTGGCTAATCAGGATGTTCTGCGGTTTCAAATCGCGATGGATGACGCCTCGGCTGTGAGCATGAGCCATTGCCGTGCATATCTGACGAACAATCGCGATCGAGTCGGTCTCGTCAAGTGTGCCCACCCGGGTGATCAGGCTGAACAGAGTCTCGCCTTCCACGTAGTCCGTAACCAGGTATGGACTTTGCAAGGAAGTCAAACCGAAATCAAGCACGTTTAGAATATGAGCGTGATGAAGCCCGCTAAGAGTTCGCGCTTCTTGCTGAAATCTCTGGATCTCCTCACCTGTGGCAAGTTCTCCTCTCAGAGACTTAATAA
>CAYTDR010000870.1:0-3873 GCA_964436185.1 uncultured Candidatus Obscuribacterales bacterium
TGCAATCCCAGTCGAACGGCGGTCTTTGCTACAACATCACTTTTTCCGGCGCCGCCAATTTTTTGAGCTTCTAACAGAAAATTCATCTGCAGAGCTTGTTCCTCAGCCGTGTTCAAATCGATATTTTCTGCCATCGCTATTCGCAACCAAAACCTTCTCGACTCGACGAACCCAGGACTCAAAAGGCTGCCCAGGCTTCGTATCTGAGCAGAAATGGTTTCGCGTTCAATCGATGAAACATTCTGCGAACTATGAAACTGAACAAGCTCCGTTATTCGCTCCGTCACCAGCCTTCGTCCATCGTCTGTGGCTATTCGATCGAGAACTTCCAGCATTGCCGATGACGGCGTTTCACCAACAAGATTGAACAGCTTTCCGTTGAACTCCATATCGACATCGCGCTGCCAGGGCTGAACACCGATTCGCGCGGTCAACTCCGTATCAACAAGTGCTCGCAAAGCGGTGTCCAACTTTGATTCTTGTTTCTCGGTTAGTTTGCCCAGGGTTCCTTCAAAGACAGCATGCCTTTCGGCCGGATCCCGCAATTGCAAAAGAACAGGCGAAGGCTGTGCCTTCAAAATGGCTGTAACCGTCTCAAAATGAGGGCATCGAGAGGACAAACCACTAATTGCTTCCACCAAATACGGTACTGCCACCATACCGATACTCAACAAGTGCTCACTGGAGCGTTGCCATGTGGTGCCATTCAATTGTGCGATCGAATCTCGAATGGCCAGTTCATCCTTGATACACACGTGATCCTGTGGCAGTTTTTCCTGCGCGACTGTAACATGCATCGTGAGTTCCCCCTCGAAATCTAGCCATCGGCTCTTTAAAATTTAGACGCTAAATCATAGTCCCAGAGGCAAAGATGCATATCAAGGAGTATCCCGGCGAACGGCCTGTTATCCCTGACAGCTCAAACTGTGGAATCACGCGATTAGAGGCATTTCAGTACCGAAGAGAACGACCAGACCGCTGATGGGTGCCAAAAATCGCGAGTGCTTCGAGATTGCCCCCGCTGCGGGGAAATATTAATCTCTTCCCATAATCCGTCCGTTTTGTTCATCTTTGTTCTGCACTTTTGATCTACTACGCGCGGCTTTCTATAATTGATACAAGGCAATCAACTGCCAGAACAAAGTCCCTTCCTCGCAATCTCCTGGGGCGATTAATGTCAAAGGTTCTCTCAATTCTCTGGGCAGCATATTTCTTTGGCACAAGCTTCTTTTTCGTCTCAATAGCAGCCACCATATGCCTCATCACTGCGCCGTTCGATAAGAACAGGCGGCTGGTACACCTGTTCGCCAGCTTCTGGGGGAGCTTCTATTTTTACACCAATCCTGGATGGCGCCGCAGTTTCGAAGGAAAGGAGAATATCGAGTGGGACAAAACGTACGTCCTGGTGGCGAATCACCAGTCATACTGGGATATCCTCGTGCTGTACGGACTCTACCGACCGTTCAAATTCGTATCGAAGGAGTCGATATTCAAGATGCCGTTCATCGGCTTCAACATGATTTTGAATCAGTATGTAAAAATCAAACGCGGCGACATGAAGAGCATCAAAGAAATGATGGCAACATGCAGAGCATGGCTTAACCAGGGCTCTTCCATACTGCTATTCCCTGAAGGAACCCGCTCAGAAGACGGCGAGTTGCAAACTTTTAGAGATGGTGCGTTCCGCTTGGCTATCGACTGCAACGTGCCCGTGGTACCAATTGTGATCGAGGGCACTTACAAGATCTTGAACAAGCGAACCACCAGAATACGCTTTCAATCAGATATTCGCGTGCGCGTATTGCCTCCGGTCACCCCAGAACAGTTCGATCGCAGCTCAGGTAAAATGAGGAACCACGTCCATCAGTTGATAAAAGACAATTTGGACGAAATGCGAGGGAGACCGGCTGAAATAGCAGACGTGAACAAGAACGATGCTACGAATAGTGATACCACCGAGAGTATGATCGAAGCAAACCCCGGCCCCTGAGTTCTGTGATTGAGACTTTCTGTCGAACGGTCGGACAGGGCTCGTTGCTTTCGTCAATAACAAAGAGAAACAAAATGACCACTGCCAATGTTGCTTCCGAAGTAGACTCCTTCCTCACCGAGATCGGACTGCAGCGGTTCCGCAACCTGAATCAATTCTGGGCATACGTTGATTCAAGATATCCAAGAGAGATTGTGACTGACCTGGAGCAGGCCTATGTACGGCTCGATCAAGGAGATGAAACCACTTTCTACGACCGGATCTTCATGGACTTCAAGACCAGTCTGGACTTTTCCTCACTGCGAATCGACCTCTACTCGAACCTGCTATCCAGCCTGTTGCCGGTTATAGAACAGGCAAAACCGAAAGTCATTGTCGACATCGGATGCGGTAGTGGCATTATCAGTTGTTTCTTCGCCAAACATTTTCCTGACGCACGGGTCATCGGCGCGGATATCTCAGACAATGCAATCGCTTGCGCTCGTGATTTAGCAAAACATCTCGGCATCAAGAACACCGAATTCATCGTATGCGGTATCAACGATTTGTCGCTGCCTCTGGAAGGCGGAACTGCCGATGTCATTTTGAGTGTAGCGTCATTGGGACCGTTGCCGGAAGAAGTTCGGCTAACCGCAAACACGCCTATTATAAAACTTCTTCACCGGATAGAGGGACTGGCCGGCAAACCGATGGTTGCGTCTTTAGTATCATATTTAACACCACAAACCGGACAGTTCATATCGTTAGATAAGGTGCCGTCAATAGAGACACAACTTCTCTGGAGCGCCAATATCCAGAATGCGGGCGCAGGTTTGGACACATCAGCTTCCGGCTGGGTTACGTATAACACCATCGATCAGGATGCAATCACGCTTCCACTTCTAATAGCTAAAAGGGATAGAGAGCCGGCCAAGAGCGACGATCTGGTTGCGTTCTTTTTATCTCGCGATGCAGAGAAAGTCAGTTGGCAACTCGAATACGGGCAGGAGGCGCTGTCAGAGGTAGTCTTCAGTTACACCAACCCAAAGGAATTCATCCGCGGCGGAAAGGCAATCTATACAGACGGCTCAGGCACCTACTGGTACGAAGTCTGGCGGGCAGGACCGTTCGTTCTTTCCTTCGAGCATACGGATCAGGGATTTCGCACCCTGAAGGTGGAACCATCTCTCAACGCTGCAAACGCACTCAGCGCCTTCGAAGAATGGTTGACGCAAACGACGAAATACGCCACAGTAACGGAACTAGTACAGCCAGAAATCAACTTCACACCGTAATTCGCACTCGCGATTTACTCGTCGAAAGGGGAGCTACTGGTGCATTGAAATGCCTTGATTATCCGACTTTCGGTCTAGCGAAGCCATCTACCAGCAATTCTTCACTTGGCAAAATGATGACCAATTGAATATCCTGGCAACCTCGCCGCGCAACATACCGCGATTTTCGGCAAAAACGAGAACAATCCATATCATGGCAGCCTTGCCGTGCCGAACGGCCGGCTGATTAGATTCAGCCTGGGGAATATCTATCATGAACAGACGATGCGCCAGCAAGAAGGAGTTAATCGCACATGTTCTACGATGCATATGAACCGCTCGACCTGAATAATGAATCTCGACCTCCGCATTTGAGTCAGCGAATCGGTGGAATGTACGATATTCAAAATATCGTCGGGGCGGGAAGAACAGCTCGCGTTTATTGCGCGAAAGTTTATCCGAGCAATGATTTCGTAGCCATCAAAATCTTGCGTGAATCCGCCAGCGCTGCAGTCGAGCAACAGCGGTTGAGTCAGGAAGGAGAAGCTCTGGCTATGCTGCAGAGTCAATATTTCCCGAGCTTCATCGACGCTGGTGTTAGCGAGAAAGGCGAACCATATATGGTATCGT
>CAYTDR010000871.1:0-3872 GCA_964436185.1 uncultured Candidatus Obscuribacterales bacterium
TACATCGTCATCGTATCGCCTCGGCTTGTCGAAACCGCTACAGGACGCATTGTCTGGTCTGAACAGTTGCGTAAATTCAAATCCGAGATATATACCAAAAAACACGGAAAGACCGTGATGGAAATGTTTGCCAGCCGACATATACCGGACATGGCGGAATCGCTGTCCAGCGATGTAGCCGGCAGCCTTGGGCGCTGACAGGAGATTGCGGAGTTCGTTAGCATCTTCAAAAGTTTTCGTCTGATTGCAGAGTCTCGAGGTACTGAGCCTCAGAGACTCGTTTGCACATCCAGGCAATGTTAGCTACCATGTATGAACACCAGGGGGCGGCGAATTGCTGACTCAAATGACCTCAAATTCAGTACCACCGGATGGAAATAGTGTCGACAAGATAATCTTGTTCGTTGTGCCAAATTGCCCGCTCTGCGAAGAGACGCGCCGTTGGCTAATTGCCAACAATATTTCCTTTGAAGAAAAGGATGTGGCGAACGATTTTAGTGCACTGCGTCGAATGTATCGGCGCTCGCGGCAAGGGCTGGTGCCGGTGATCGCAATGGGACGAACTGCAATAGTTCGACCAACAAGCCGAGAGTTAGAAAAGCTCCTGCTTGATGCGTCAAAAGATTGATAGTACGCCTTGAACCATTTAATTGGAAGTATACGGATTACTGGCTCCGATATCCACAAACGCAAACGAGAGAAGCTTGCGCCTCACTCGTTCACTTTGTTGTTTAATCCCTGTATCTTCAGGCGATCTCTCGCAACTCTGAGTGGGCTATCAGTCTCGACAAATCGTCGGCATGCTCTTCTTCCACTGCCAGAATTTCTTCCAACATTCGTCGTGTCGTCGGATCGCTATCGCCTATGAATTGGATCATATTGCGATAAGTGTCTACAGCGATTCGCTCTGCCACCAGGTCTTCCTTGATCATCTCTTTGAGCGTCGTTCCTTGAACGTACTCACTCGAGCTTCTTTCAGTCAATCCTTCAGGATCAAAGTTGGGTTCTCCACCGAGCTGTGTAATTCGGTCCGCAAGCATGTCTGCATGATGAAGCTCTTCGTTGGAATGCGCGAGGAATTCGGCGGATACTGCCTCGGCGGCGATACCCTGGGCCATGAAGTAATGACGCCGATATCGTAATACACAAACGAGCTCGGTAGCTAAGGACTCGTTAAGGAGACGAATCACTTCATCTTTGTTGCCTCTGTAACCCTCGGTGACTGCGCCTGCTTCTATATTTTCTCTAGCATTGCGTCTGATTTCAGCGACGTCGGAGACGAACTTACTCGAATTTTGTTGGCTTTCCATATTATGACCTCTGCAGTGGTTCTTCTTGACCAGTTTTCTAGCCTCTCCCATAGACTTAGCGCTTTCTTTGGCAAAAGTGCTGGAGCATGTTGTGCCTGAATGGGGCGAGAATACCGCCGATGGTGACTTTGTTTTTTTTGATGTTATGCACTATCGCCGATGCTTCAAACTGGTTGCATAAATGGATCGATTGCGCGGAGCAACTTGTCATGCACATACAAGTGCAAAAGGGGCGCATGCGCCCCTCTCGTTTCCCTTCAAATTAGTCTTTTCTTTTTATTGTGTCGACCCGCAGTTTCTCGTTTGCGATCTTGTCTTGGTCTTCGCTGTGCCTAAAACATCTGCGACACGATTACTGTATCTCAGAGTTGTTGTCAGTTTGTTGCCTGTTTCTCGCGTTGGTGCGTAGACTCAGTCATCAACCCCTGGAGTACGGCGGTTCTGCTTCTTCTGCCCCACTTGCCGCTTACTGGTGGTTCTTCGAACGACTGACGCCTTCGTCGGTCTGGTGGCACGACGAGGACGAGGTGGCGACAAAACGGATACAATCATTCCCCGCAACTTCTCGAGGCATTCCTCCGCATTTCGTAACTGATCTCGATAAATCTGACTTGTCAGAATCAGTTCACCCTCTGTGGTGATGCGACTTGAATATGTGTTCAAGAACCGCTCTCGAACATCGTCTGGCAAATTGGGGCTGTTCGTGACGCTAAAGCGAAGACGCGCTTTGCTACTTACCTTGTTGACATTTTGCCCGCCTGGTCCCCCACTTCGCGAAAATGTCAGCTCGAGCTCCTCGTCCGGAATTTGTATTTTGTCACTTATAGAAAGCATGAGATTAGACTCGAAGAATAAACGTGTTGAGTGTTGAACTAACTTGACTGTCATTCAGCATACTGCAAAGTATTTTACTGGAGACAACGGATGTTGTGAGGGGCCACTCTCAAAATAGCATTCATTCGTTGGGTAATTGAATGAGACCGATGAGCCGCCATCACATTTACAACACAATTCGGCTTTGCCTAAATCGACCGAAAGCTGTGCGGAGCGGGTAAGATACTGCATATGACTGCCTCGGACGACCCACTCGCCTCCAACGTCCTTGAGTTTAGCGCTCGTTACGAGCTCAAGGCTAAACTCGGAGCCGGTGGCATTGGAACTGTTCACCTTGCATACGACAAAGTTTTGGGGAAGCTTGTTGCCGTCAAATTGCTCTTGCCAGGCTTGAGGCAAGAGGAGACGGTAATGCGTTTTCAAAAGGAAGCAAAAGCGACAGCTATGCTCGACCATCCCGGCGTTGTGAAAGTGCTCGATTTCGGTGTGACTTCAACTGGCGAGCTCTATCTAATCATGGAGCATATTGAGGGCCTCAGCCTCCAGAGTTACATCAGAACAAACGGTCCGCTAAGCATCGAAAAGGCAATAGATGTCTTCTGTCAAATAGCTTCTGGCCTTGCTCACGCTCATGCGCTTGGAGTGTTGCACAGGGATATTAAGCCGTCCAACATTATGTTGACTGAATCGACAGATGGACCGACTGCAAAAATAGTCGATTTCGGACTGGTGAAACTTTCCACGGAGGACCAGGGAATCACCGCCACTGGTGTATCAATTGGAAGCCCACAGTACTTGAGCCCGGAACAAGGTCGTGCAACAAACGTAGATCATCGTTCTGACATTTATTCCATGGGATGTCTCATGTTCATGTCCCTCACGGGTAGTACTCCGTTTCGCGGAGATACTTACATGGAGACGATTTTGAAACACGTGGAGGAATTGCCTCCAAGCTTGAACGAACAGGTCGGCGAGCAAAAATTTAACGACGGTCTTGAGCTGATAGTGAGCAAATGTCTCGAAAAGAACCCTGATGATCGCTTCGAATCAGCAAATCAATTAAAAGACGCACTCTTACAACTGAAGGAAGAGCTGTATTCGGTTTCACCTGAAGAAAGCAGCTCGCCTGACAGCAAGATTCCGCCGACCATACTGTTCAAGGTCTTGATCGGTCTTTGCGTGGTAATAATCGGTCTGTCGATAGCTCAGTTGATCGTTCCTCTTGTAACCACAGTTAGTGCATATTCGGTTCGCCGGATTCATAAAACCCTTTGGCTTATCGGCACCGGTAATTTGCACGACAAGGATATCGAACATCTCGCAGAAGAGCGAAAACGACTGGGACCCAGCTGCGTGATACTTTCTGATCCAGCGCTCTCCGACAGTGATTTGCGTTATGTCGTTGATCTGCCGATAGACGCATTGGAGTTAAGTGGAACTCAAATCACAGATCAAGGGCTAGAGGCATTAGTGCACAAGCGATCGTTGAAATCGCTAGTGCTCAATAACTGTAAGAACATCACCGACGCTGGGATGCTCACGCTTTCTCACAGCAAACTGATAGTCCTTGCGATTAGAAATACATCGATAACCGATAAAGGTATTGCTGCACTAGCAAAGGGTAAGTCCAGGCACCTGACTGTGATCGATCTTGGACAGCTGAAGAAGGTCACGAAAAGTTCGCTCGCAGACCTGGCGGGTATTCCGAATCTGCGCATACTTCGAATT
>CAYTDR010000872.1:0-3871 GCA_964436185.1 uncultured Candidatus Obscuribacterales bacterium
AGCCAATGGACTTTTTCAGAGGTCTGTTCGATGCTGGCAAGCATGTTGTTAAAAGTTGGCAACTCGCTAGTCGTGAAGACGCATATCAAATGCAAGGCTTTGCGATGAAGAGTGATGAGGCTATGGAAGAAGCCTACGCCGACGTTATATAAATCCACTTCGGTGGGTGGACGATTCTAGCAAAGGGTTCTCAAGAGGACCCTTTTGGTGTTGGTGGCTATTTGTAATTATTGCGCCGGGATAGTTGACTCATTGGTACAATTAAACAGGGCTGTTTTTCCAACAGCCCCGTCGTAAAACCGACTTTACTATTAGTTGCTTAGATGTCAACGAAACTTACAAACATAAGGAAGGGCGATGTTGTACTCGTCTCCTTTCCGTACACGACAGATGAAGGGCAGACACAGACCAAGCGTCGGCCTGCTGTCCTAATTTCTAATGACTACAACAACGCCAGATTGGACGATGTACTTCTGGTGCCGTTGACAAGCAATACATCCAGAGCCGCCCGGGAACCAACCCAGGTAGTCGTAAAAATGGACAGCGAAGAAGGAAAGCAAGCCGGGTTGCGTCTGGACAGCGTCATCGATTGCACGGTCATTGCCACGATACCTAAGACCCTTCTCGTCAGTAAGATTGGCTCCTTTCCGCAAGAGGTGATGGAGCGTGTCGATCAGTGTTTAATGATCGCCATGGCAATCGGCAGGCCGGTCGGTCAAGATCCCGAGCTCTACAATCCTGGCGAAATGCCCAGTTGACCTCCAAGTTTGCACAATCTGAACGACCACGCCGTCTTCGTTTTGTAGCCGATTGTCAGCTCACCCCCGGATTGCTCTCTTTATGACGACGTGCCTTCCTTTCAAAGCCCACTACATGGAGATTGCGGACCGGTCGGTCAAGCTCCCCTGGCTCTCCATCGCGGCGAATCCCCAGTCGACCGACCTGACACCTAATTTTGCACGACCTTTATGACCGCGCCTGTCTTAGTTTGTAGCCGGCTGTCAGCTCGTCCCTGATTAACTGCTATCTCCAAGAAGCCGTGACTGCCTTTCAAAGCGACTAAATTGCCCTTGTCTACACCTGCATAGCTTTCTCCGACCTCGACAGTCTCGTCACCAACTACTACAACCCAGCCGCGTTGGAGCTTTTCTGATGGAATGTTGGTTATCAGGTTGCCAAATCGATCGACAAATACCACCTGTCCAATAAACTCACTCTCGCACTCAGCAAGCCCGAGAGAAATTCGGTCGAGTGATTCCAGCGAAACTCTCTCTCCAACTTGACCTGGGGACAGACCATTTGCTAGTCGTGCAGCTACTGGAGCAAACAGGTCGCGCGCGTGGAAAGTGCTCGATACGGATGAAAGCCAGAGACTGGAGCTAGTCAGCTCATACGCTTCCCACGGCAAGAGGTCGATCGATTGATGAACGGAACCGTATTCGGTGCTGGAATAGAGCCAAGTAAAGACGCCGTTGTCCGGTCCAAGAAATGTATGTGCGCCATTTGTCAACAGTATTCTTCGTTGCTTCGAGCCTACTCCTGGATCAACAATCATCATATGGATTGTTCCTGCAGGGAAATAACGGCAGGAGTTGAACAGAATCCAGGCCGCATCGCTAATGCACCAGGGTTCGATATCGTGGCTGATATCAATTACGGTGGCTTGAGGAGCAAGAGCCGAAATTACGCCTTTCACCGTTCCTACATATCCATCGCGTGTTCCGAAGTCGCTGGAAAACGTGATGATCCCGCTTGGTGGTGCTGACAATGACAAATCCTCTAATTCCGAGCATAACCCATGACGATAGCAGTCGCGAACTCACGCTCATGGCTGATGGAAAGCTCAAAACTGCTGAGGTCGAGCGACCGTGCTCTTGCCAGAGCCCGCGAGTGTAGACGGATATAAGGTTCTCCGGAGACTTTGTGCAGCACCTCGACCTCTTTCCAATCGACTCCAACCCACCCGGTGCCCAGCGCTTTAGCGGTTGCTTCTTTAGCAGCGAATCGACCAGCCAGACGCTGAAACTTCAGCCTGGGAGATTGCTCAACATATTTGATCTCGTCGGAAGTGAGAATGCGCCGCAAAAATCGCTCTCCATAACGCTCATACGCGTCTTCTATTCGTTTAATCGAACAGATATCGATACCGACTTTCATCTTCTATATTCCTCGTTCAAACTAGACTGCCAGAGTTACTGGGCTTCTCTCGTTCCATAGAGAACCACCCGCTCAGGGGCCGGGAGCTCTTCATGCAACTGCGCGACGGTCTTTTTGAAACCAGGATGCATCATATCCGGTGACAGCTCCAGCAGTGGTACCAGAGCGAACGCCCGCTCATGAAGCCGCGGATGAGGAACTATCAGCGAAGGCGTTTGAACAATCTCATTGCCGAAAAACAGAATGTCCAGGTCAATTATCCGCACAAATCCAGCGTCATCGACGCTGTCGCACTTCGCATACAGAGAAGATAGTCGTTCTTCTATGTAATTCAGCTCACGCAAAAGCTCATCGCATGTCAATCCTGTCTTTAGCACCACAACAGCATTGACAAACCATTTCTTGTAATCTGTCCCCACAGGCTCGGCTTCATACAAGCTCGAGCACTCCAGAACCGATACTTCCGACACATCCTTGAGAAACTGTACGGCCTGCTGAATAAAGCCGACGCGGTCTCCATCGTTGGAGCCCAGACCAACATAGGCAAGCACTTGCCTCTTGTTTCCTCTGAAAACCCTAGCTGCCAACAGACGGTCTCCATGCCTGATGAAAGTAACAATCAGTCGAATTAGTCAAACCACACTCAACTGCGGCCGAACAAATTATATCCATCGTGTACAATTAATGCTCTTCTTGACTTTCAGCGCAGATGGTGTTTAAGCAGAGATTTTGTGGCGAGCATGACGACGACAACAATTAGCAAAGAATATACGGTCAAACCTGTTGTCCAGGCCGATCTTGACCGGGCCATCGAGGTATGGTCGCTCTCCTTCGGCTTCGCTGATCAGAGCCGATGGGCGCAATTCTATCATTCAATGTTAGACATTGCTATTGGTGCTTATTGCGGCGACGCGCTCGTCGCCCTTGTCGGCGTAATCAACTTTCAAGTATGGTTCGGCGACAAGCTGGTGCCTTGTGCAGGCATTTCTGCTGTAGCGGCTGATCCGGCACACCGCCGGCGTGGTCTTGTACGCCTTTGTCTCGAGGCGGCGTTGCGATTGGCGCATGAGAAGCGTGTTCCGCTTGCCGCCCTCTGGCCTTTCTCCTACCCCTTTTATTCACGCATGGGCTGGAAGATGACCGATCTCCAGTACGTGATTGACTCACCGGCAAAGTCCCTTCCAGATCTAGGCAATAGCACCAACTACAAAAGAATTGACTTCCGCAACTTTCAAGAGCTGAAGCCGATTCACGATCGATGGGTATCACAGAGCAATCTAGGCATCAAAAGAGGCGACTTGCAATGGCGTCGATTGGTGAATCATCCACATCGAGAGAACGTAGCGTATGTTCACGACGAGGGCTACATGTTGTGGAATATCAAGAACCCGTCTGATCGAACCCTGGATGTATTCGAGTTTGCAGCCCTCAGCGAACGTGCCTATCTTGACGGTTTGTCATTGTTGAGACGAATGGAAGACTTGCAATATAACCATGTCCGTTGGACTGCGGCGAATCCGGAGACATTTCTTTCCTATGGAGTGAGCGATCCGTTGCCAAAAATAACGGTGAAGCCAGGCATGATGACCCGCATACTGCATACTGAAGCATTCATCGAATTGCTGGATGGGAAGGTATCGACACTATCGGTTGCCGACCCCCTTGGTGTGAGTAGCAGCTACGGTCAATCATCAAATGGACAGGGGCTAGATCC
>CAYTDR010000873.1:0-3870 GCA_964436185.1 uncultured Candidatus Obscuribacterales bacterium
CGAGGCCACCTTGCCGTACTTCGATGTGGACCAGATCTGCGGGCATTTTCACCGAGGCGAACAACTGCCTGGCATCAGCATTGCCATCCAGATTGGTAGAGGCGTTGAAAGGGTTAGCTTTGATAATTTCATTTTGTTCCTGCCCGCGAGCCGAAGCGGGCAACAATAGCAATCCTGCCACCACCATTAGTAGCGCTCGACGTTTCGATTGTTTGCCGATCGGTAGCACTTGCTTGTTGCCTTTTAGCCAATCATATCTTAGGTATTTGGATCAGACATTCCATCTTTGCGGGTCAACGGACAGGTCCATCCAGTGACTATCGGTTCGCGTGGCTTTGACGAAGGATCTCGTCAACAACTCTCGCCAGCGATAATGTGGCATCGATGGCAACACCGTTTTTGGGAATGTCTTCCTTCGTTTGATGCAATCGCGCAATGAGTTCCCGTTCCGATTCCTTTCCTCCCCACTCATTTTCCGATCGCTTATCGAGCCTCTGGTTCAGTGTGTCCTGGTCAATCTCAAGAACAAAAACGCCGTCAAATAAATCTATGAATTTTGAAAAGTTCCTAGAACCACCACAAAAAAATGTTACCGCCTCATCCTGGTTGGCAACCAAGTCCTTAACTTTATCTACATGCCAAATGTGGTGCTCGTGCGTGAAGCCGTCCGTCGGTTTTCCCGTTTCCGCATCGCCTTGATAGGCCAATTCCCTGTCACCATGGATGGCATGGTAGCCGCGCCGCTGCAATTCATTGCACACCGACGTTTTGCCGGTGCCGGACACGCCCTCAATCAGATAGTTCCTTATGCCCATGGTTAGATGATACCAGTTTGACCAAATCAACTTGAGCGCTGCCTTAGACATACTAATAAACTTGCCAACAAAATGCCACCTAAAATTATTGGTTTGCGAGACGGCCGTGAGCCAGCGCATTCAGGCTCAGTCAGGAAATATTGAGGGCACATGCAATTTGGTGCCAACACTAATGCATGGTGCACGCACCGAAGATAGTGGCAACATCGTTGCTGGATGATAACTTCAACTATCCTTTGTTTACTTAGCAACTCAAAGTGAATATTGAGTGAACTTCTCCAAACTTTGGCTAAGACACGCCACCATCACTTGACATTAAGTTGACCACTCTCCACTAATGCAAGAAGTATCAGAATGGTTTAATGTCTTGATCCTGATTCTGCCGCTCGCGAATGATTTCGTGGACGCTGATTCGGCTTTCTTCCTTTTCGTGTGTAGCTGCTGAGAGCAGAAGACATCGTAAGGGAACTCTTAAAACAGTGTTTAGGGGGGAAATCACGTTATGAGCAAGCAGACTCAAAAAACACAGTCACGAAAAAAGCACAAGCAGGGTATAGAAAAAGGGCAAAAGCACGGTCCAAAACTTCAGACTGCCAAAGCTCGGAGCAAAAGAGATCCAGTAGAAATTATTGAGAAGACGAATGAAGGGCGTGACATGCAACTTGTTCCGACCAGGCATTCTCGCATGTTGATTTCTCCTTTCACATTTTATCGCGGAGCCGCCGCAATAATGGCTAACGACCTGGCGCTTGAAGAAAGTTCCGGTATCACAGTTCAGTGTTGTGGCGACTGCCACATACTTAATTTCGGGGCATTCGCAACGCCAGAGCGAAATATTATTGTCGACTTCAATGATTTTGATGAGACGCACCCAGCACCGTTCGAATGGGATTTAAAACGCCTGGCTGCCAGCTTGGTTATAGCCGCGAATTCGGTTGGGATGTCTCCTAAATCGGGTGAACAAGCCGCCTTTGAACTATCTCGTTCGTACCAAAAAGAAATGACAAAGTATGCCAAGGAAAGGCTGCTGGACGTGTGGTTTGCAAAGCTCGACTTACAGACGCTCATCGACAAGGCCAATAAAGCAGATAGCGAAAGAGTGAAAAAACAACTGTCAAAAGAACTGATCAAATCGTCTCCAGATGTATTGCATCAGAAGCTGACAGAGAAAAAGTCTGGTAGCTGGCGTTTTAAGGAGATGCCGCCGTTGCTCTACCATATGCAGGATGTCGAGATGAAGAATGTCCGCAAGGCCTTCGACCGCTATATGGAGTCGCTTTCGGCAGACAGACAACGTCTGCTGCGGCACTTCGAAATCGTAGACATCGCAAGGAAGGTGGTCGGAACGGGAAGCGTGGGAACATACTGCGGTGTTGTCTTGCTGGTTAGTGGCAATGATGATGTTCTCATCCTTCAGGTGAAAGAATCACGGACGTCAGTCTTTGAGCCGTATCTTGGCGCCAGTGAATTCGAAAATCATGGACAGCGCGTGGTAATAGGACAGAGAATAATGCAGTCTGCGAGCGACATGTTTCTCGGGTGGACTACCGGACGAGATGAAAGGCACTACTACCTTCGCCAGCTCCGTGACGTAAAGATGTCTCCCAATCCTGCGTTGTGGAGCAAATCGTCGCTGATGGACCTGTCTAAGTTTGCAGGGAAGGTTTTGGCAAAGGCGCATGCAAAGTCTGGAGAAGCATCGGCAATCTCGGAGTATCTGGGAAGCAGTGAAAAATTTGCAACATCAATTACGAAGTACGCACTGACGTACGCTGAACAGACGGACTCAGACTACCGGCTGTTTGCCGAAGCATGTCGGTCTAAAAGAATTCCCACGGAATCATCTTCGGTTGGCTAAAGCACATTGACTGAGAAGCAAAATTACACCCAGGGGAGCATCACTAAGGATCTTAGACTGGGCCAGTTCGACTCGTCGCTCCTGACAGGAGGACCGCTGTACGGTTTGTTGGTTCGAGCAGGTATAGCTCGAACCGGACGCGCTGGACTTGCGTTGAGAATATTGTTTTTCGTCTCGCTTACCTGGGGAGCGCTGGCGATGACTACAATCTGGCAAGGAACCTTTTTCAATCCAGCTATCAAAGTGCCCTTTCTGTACGATTTTGCGGAAACATGCCGTTTTTTGTTTGTGTTACCGCTGTTGATTGTGGCAGAGGGCATAGTAGGTCCGTGGTTGAGTCACGTTATCGCTCACTTTCGCGGATTGGTTTCAGCAGCGGACATTGATAAATTCGAAGGCAACATAGCTCTTGCAATTCGATGGAGAGAGTCAATCCCGGTGGAGCTGATCCTTATACTGCTGGCCTTTCTCCGTCCTCATATTGGCTCGATGACACTTTCAGCAGATATCAGTTCCTGGCGGTCAATCATAACGGACGCAGGCTCCGTGCCGACAACGGCCTTCCTCTGGTATTTATATGTAGCCAAACCGCTCATTGCATTCCTCTGGTTCAGATGGCTTTGGAAATATATAATTTGGACTCAGTTGCTATTTCGCACTTCAAAGCTAGCACTACGGGTGACACCAACTCATCCTGATAGAATGGGGGGACTGGGGTTCATCGCTATCGCTCAAACCAACTTTGCTGTTTTGTATTTTGCGATTGCGGCTCAGGCGGCTAGTTACATTGGAGAGGAAATAGTTTTCGAAGGTGCGAAACTGATGTCATTCAAATCTATGATTCTTACGGTGGTCTTGATCGCACCAGTCGTATTCTTAGCTCCTTGTCTGGCATTCTCATCCAAATTGCTAGAAGCAAAAAAGAGAGGACTTCTCGAATATGGTGCACTGGCAGATCAGTACACTAAAGAATTTCACGAAAAATGGATCGAAGGTAAAAGAGACGACAATGAGCTGTTGGTTGGAAGCGCCGATATCCAGTCGCTGGCCGATCTGGGAAACAGTTTTGAAGTTGTGCAATCGATGAAGGCTGTCATTATTAGCAAGGCAACAGTAGTGGCGTTTGCTGTCGCCTCGCTGCTTCCATTCACACCGCTCTTATTGACTGTGTATCCCTTCGACGAACTGCTGGCTCGA
>CAYTDR010000874.1:0-3860 GCA_964436185.1 uncultured Candidatus Obscuribacterales bacterium
AATCCTCGCAAGATCGTCGGTCTGGAAGGCTATGGATTGGAAGTAACTGATCGCGTTTCGCTGCCGCCGGCGTGCAATAGCCACAACCTCGGATATTTGCTCACCAAGAAAGAAAAGATGGGACACTGGCTGGGAGACATTGAAAGCAAGGTTGTGCCAGAACCTGCCAGGCTTTCGTCGGTTCGATCGGCCGCAGTCCATGACTAAAGCGCCCCTGGCTTACTGACAATATCGAGGATGTCCGAAGATAGGCGTCCTGTGGACTGGTATTGCAGATAGAGCTAAATAGGCGGGCGTCCCTCGAATCGGACAATCCGGCGCGCTGGATCAACCGTGTAGGTCAGCTCGGAAAGAAAGCTCTGGCCGAGAAGCGGGCGGACAAAGTTAGAGTTGATCATAACCGTCGCTCGAACAGTTTCCTTTTTTACCGGTCCGACTTTGATTGAGTCGATAGTGAACAAATACTCTCGCAACCGTCCCCCGATCGCTCTGCGGGAATCACTGAATTTGGCTCCAGTCGGCCGATTGAAGCCGTAACGAGCCATGTGCCGGTCCGCAAACGTGACCAATTCGGCACCGGTATCTAAGATCATTTCAGTGGAGCGCCCGTTGAGGACAACACTGATTATTATGTTGTCTCCATCGGTGGTGAAAGGAATCTCTCGGGCCAGGGAACGGCTTGTTCGCGGCGCAGGGTCTGAGAAGCTGAACGTGATTTTCTTATTACGTCCGTCGATCTGGTAGACCAGATCGCGTAAGAAACTCTGTCCTAGAATAGGCAAAGTCTCAGAACTCTGATCGTCGGCTGTCACAAGCAAAGGAATCTCCCTGGTGAGAGAGCCAATAGATACCTTTGCTGCTGCTCTGAATGCGCTGACTTCGCCTGCTACTCCGGTTACAGTCTGTTGACCGCCAAGTCTTGATACTTTGATTCCCGTTTTGTCTAGAAAACTCTGCGTGCACGTGGTGATACTGGCTCCGGTATCAAAGAGCATATTTGTCTCACGTCCATTGATCTTGGCGGGCAAATACATATGCCCTGAGTCCGGATCCTTTTGATACGACACCGTGTAGACTTCATCTTTGGCCGGCAAGGAGCGAGAATTTCGACCTTCTCGAGTGCCATTAAATCTGGTGTGAAGGACGGGCAGCGCTCTATTTCCGCGATCGGTCGGCTGCTTCTCATTAACGAAGCTTCTCGACGATGCTGAATTGCGCACTGAATCCGGTGTCAATCGGGAGAGGGCCTGGGCGGCTTGTTTTGCAGCCATAGTCTTTGGGAACGCCTTGACCAGAATGCGATATTCCGCTACGGCTTGTTCGACATCGCCAATTCCCTGATAGCAAAGGGCTATATAGTACCGAGTGTCTGCCTTGTTGCTTCCAGTTTTTAACGCCGACTGGAAATGGCTCAATGCCCGAGTAAATTCCTTCTTCCGATAGAGTTGTGCTCCCATCGAGAATTCAGAATCGGTGCTGCCTGAGCGCGCCGGAGGCGTTGACAAGATTGATAGAGTGGAAAGAAAGAGCACGACACTGGCTAGCTTTGCTTTCATGTCACTTTATGTGGTGACGTTCTCTGCAAGTAGCTTCGATAATGTCTTGACGTCAACCGTGTGTGTGTTGAGAAACTTCTCGACCTGACCAGCTACCTGCAGAGCAGGAAAGACGGGTCCTTCGACATCCACTTCTCTCAAAAGCAATGCTCTGTGGAATGGAAGCTTTCGCTGAATCATCTTGAGAAGCGTCTCTCCGCTGAACTTGAAACAGATGCGTGGGGCTTCATTGGCCGGTTGATAGCGCTCTACGACAGTTTGTCCGTCGGAAGTTTTAACAACCCAACCAAGGTTGGAAGCTTCCTTGACGACGAATCCGACAGTCTTACCGGCTTTTACTGCTTTATCCATAAAGCCGCCGGTATTTACAAATTGTGGAAGAAATTCCTCGAAATAAAAACGAGCCAGCTTGTCTGAGTATCGGATCTTCTCAGTCTCGGTTTTTTCCGGATCTCCCCAGTTTTTTTCCTGTGCGACGTGGATGATGCGCTGGAAGTAATCTCTATCGAGTGAAACAGGTGGAATATGATAGCGACCGGCAACCTCAAAAAGATTCCGGTTTTTTACCTGGATGTCGTCGTTGAGCAGCTTGCGCAAAATGGGTGGTAGCGCGAGTCTGTCATCTTTTTTGGCATTGATAGATGTTGCACCCAGAGCGTCTGCCAGGTACTGAATCCATTCGCGATTGAGCGTGGAATTGGTGGGGATGAGGTTCAAAATTCGTGGACGGTTGCTGTCTTCCAGATAGCGCCAGAAGGCATAGACAGCCGAGTCTACAGGCAGAAACCACAAGGTCGCATTAGGATTGTAATCGAGCGGTAGTTCAATATCCGGCTTGCCGGAGTTGGTTTGCTGGTCGACTTCGCCCTGCAACTCTTTGAAGAGTCGATACAAACCATTAAAGTTGAGAGGTGCTGCTCCATTCTCTTTTGCTCCCGTGATCAGCGGCAGCCTGACCAGATACCAGGGAGACTCTTTGTCCGTCATCTCTTCAAGCAGACGATTTTCATACTGCTGGCAGGTGCCTTCCCAATTCGTCTGGGCTTTCCTTCTCTCAAACTCGAGCTCTTCTGGAACCACACCATCAGGTTGTATTCCAGCGAACAGACTGGAGAGAACGAAAAGCGGAGCACCATTGGCCGCTTTCACGATCGCTTTCAATTCAGCTAATGACCATGGAGCACGAGGCGCGCAAGAGTCGTCAAAGTTTGGTGGCAGTCCGGCAAAAATCACGGCACTGTATTCAGTGTCTTTTGAAATCTCTTGAGGATTTACAATCTTGTATCGATCTTGGAACGCCTTGGCAAGATCTCGACCGCCGAAGAACTGATTGAGATTGTTCTGCGCCTTAGACTTCAGGTCGAGGGGAGAGAGGCTGAGCAGATTAAACGACGATTTACAGGCAATGTGGATGTTCCAGCCCTTTTTAATCAACCACACAGCTAACGGTCCAGTGAAACTCGATACTGGACCCCATAAATAGGCAGTTTTCCTAGTCGTTTCTGTATTGGTCATTTTGACTCGACACCTGACATGGTCCGGTGGGCTTGTAGTTTCCACTGCTTGCAGGAGCTGATGCTTTCTGCAAGTGAGAATATATTACAACCCTGAAGTGGAAACGCCCCCAAGTTGAGAGTATAAAGCTGTTATTCGTAACAGTTGAAACAATCCTACCAGGGTTTGGAAAAGTTCATTTGGGATTCGATTACGTGAGTACCGGCCAGGCGATCGCCTATGCGCCTGCCATCCTCTTTGGAATAGGCGAACCAGCATTCAGCCGGAATAACAAACAGGACATAGACCATGCAGGCAAGATTGACAGCTTCGGTGATTACTGAGCTAACACCTGCCGCACTGACAATCGACAAGGTGATTGAGAAGATCTCTGTGACAATGATCGGCGCGAAGAAAATTATGTTGCGCTTAACAGACTGAAGAAGGCTGGCGGGTTTTCCCGTGTAAATATCGACTACCTGAAGACCCATGAGGTTCTTGCCGATTCCACGCCCTTCATAGAGGTAATCACGGACAAGAAGGAAGATGATTACGATGCTCTGAAGTCCGAAAATCCTGCCAATTGGCGGAATGATCTTGGAAATTATGCTGATAACTGAGGCGAGTAGCAAACTGACCATGAAAGCGACAATGATGTCTACGATTAGCGCCACCGCACGTTTTTGTGGTTCGATTTCTATTTTTAGTTTTTTTTTTTAGTTTTAAATTTTTTTTCTTCCTTGATCTCATTCCTCATCCCTCCCTCATCCCCCTCCCTTCGTTCCCTTCCTTCCCTTCGTTCCCTTCGTT
>CAYTDR010000875.1:0-3859 GCA_964436185.1 uncultured Candidatus Obscuribacterales bacterium
ACGGAGTAAGTGGTGGCACACGAGCCGCAAAGGCCGGGTTGAAAGGTGGCGATGTTATTGTCGCCGTCGATGGTGTCAATACACAAAATCCCGGTCAGCTAATGGCAATACTGTCCCGCAAGGGGCCGAACGAAAAAGCGCAGCTGATAATCAACAGAAAAGGCAAGATCGACCAGCTTCTCTATTGATGTCAGTGACACCAGTGATGATGATGTGGGAGGCTCTACCGGTGGTTCCTATTAAGTCGCGTCCTTGGGATTAGTCGGTTGCCAACGTGCGGTATTAATGGCGGTGACAGCTTCCGTGAAATGACGGCTAAAACTCGGGTCGACGCCTTCTAAGTAAAGCTCACGAATGTGATTGTTCTCACCAGGCACGAAATACCCATTAAACTTCTTATTGCTCGTCAGCCACTCACCTTCGACGACGAGCGCTTTCTGTCCGTTGAGGTCCCGCGTTTCAGCCCGGGAAATCTTGAAGGCCGAGCTATCAGCGAGGTTGCCCAAAACTTGATCGCTCATGGTCTCCAGTTCTTCTGCTGTTAATGGATGAGGAGCCTTGCTCAGGATCTCGCGAAAATCGTTGCCGCCAGGGCCAACGACAGGATGTCCTCGGTCGAAAAGAGACAACACTGTATCGCTTCCATCCGGAGGATAATAGTTGACCGATCGGGCATTGCGATCGATTCCTCGCTCATCGATCTCTTTCTGCCATCCGGCAGGAGCCTTCATGCCCACCAAAGGTTCCATTTCATCCACACGATCGCTGGATTGTTGCCCAACGCGGTCGCCCTCGGTGGTCAGACCGACCAGGCTTATCTCGCTTTTCTCGGCGGGCTCGTTCTCGCCTTCGACATTAAACTGCGTCTCCAAGTTGTTAGCCATGCTCTCTCCGTGTGCTCAACCGCCTCATTTGAATTTCTGAAACTGTAGAGTATAGCTTTCGCTGCTTCCCGTCGAACTTGCAACCATGCTATCCCATAAGTCATCCAGAGTGAACCGTTGGCACTTTTGCGGGTCTTTGCCGGTAGCTTTAGCTTGAGCGACGCTGACAAAATCGGATGCCTGATACCAGGAGTTGTCAACGCAGAGTGTTTGTGTTGCCTCATCGTATCCGGTAATAAGCCATAGGTGCTCACCTCCCGATGGTTTCTTCACTTTCGATGGATCTCGTCCTTCGTTAATCGCCAGTTGCTGGTGCGCTCGCTGCTCGAGAATTGCCGTATCTCCTTGAATAACGATAGGGAAAATACCCTTTTTCAACTTCGCCTCCAGTTGCGATTTTTGATTTAAGCTGGTGCCGTCAAGTTGCTTCCATGTCTCGGCGCTGCCGACCCCGCGATTGGCATGAATCAGAAAACGGTCGCCTAATTTCTTTCCAGTAAGCTGGTAGAAGGCATCCGCCACTCTGGAAGCATACATTTTCGGACTATCATACGGCTCGAGACGCCCATTCTTATTCTTGACCAGGTAACTCAGCGAACCGTCAGATTCAGTTCGTACGATTCTGTTACCCGTGTCGCTGCGACTCGTCGGAGCGACTTCCATATAGCCGGGTCGGGTACCGCTAGCCAGCGCATAGCCCGTCTCGTCCGTAGTGTTCCGCTGGTGGATAATGTTGAGCACCGACACGTCCCACAGTTTACCCAGGGATGTTCTCTTGCCGTCGGCAGGTGGAAAGGTGGACTCTTCGCTGCCTGAGCGCGGTCTTATGGATTCGACCGGAGGTCTGATTATCGTACCGTCGGTGGTCTGGAACTGCCCGGTGTTGGCGACTCTTGCCACCAGCCGTGCTACTACTTCCGGACTGGAGGCAAAGGTTAGTCCTCGTAAAACGGTGACGTTGCAAGAGTTATTGTGGCCCTGCTCGTTGCGTCTCAGATTGTTGAGGTGCCAGAATAGTTGATCGGCATAGGTTGCTCGTTCTCCTTGTGTGAAAGGCGCATCGGCCTTGCGTTCAAGAAGTGTAGCCGCATTTTCGAAGACCTCGAATTTCTGTTGGGAACTATATGCGGTATCAGCCTGAAAATGTCTGACATTCTCGAGCAGGCGCAGTCGTGCGTGTGGCGTCAGTGCTTCTGCCGTCAGAACCTGCCGTTCGAAACCACCCACGGTCGAAAAGGCCTGTTCAGGATCGATTGCAGCATCTGACCAGTCGCCACGTGTGTTCCTGGTCCAAACACGGTTTTCATTGACATGCTGAACCTCATCGAGCGCTCCCGATTGACTGTACTTCATTTTCAAATCGTGCTCGCCGACTTTCAATCGCGTGCATCGACCGCCTTCCATCACCGTCAATGTTTTTGCAACGGGATTCTCTTCTTCCAGCCGACCAACCGGATCTATCTCTAAACGCTGTCCTGTCTCGGTGACAGTGAAGTTAAAACCACCGTCCGCCATCACTTGAACTTGGGCATGTTTAGTGGTTCCGTCGACCTTATACTCACCGTTAGTTCCAAGTTTCCAGTTTGATTCAGTGCCATCAAGGGCGATTAACTTAATTGTCTCAGGCTGGCTTTGTGTTCGAGCCTTATTGAAACCCGATTTGAATTTGTACTCACCGTGGCTGCCGTCTGGTAGCCGAACAAAGAGATCCATGCTACCGGAAGGATTGTGCCGCTCCCTTATGCCATCGATTCTATGTACGTCGCGCGTAGCCTTCGGTGGGTCACCTTGCATGGTGGTTTGCACAAAGGAGCCTGTCTCTGCGTCAATCGCCAGGGAACCCTGGAAACCACTCGCCATCAGCGCTAAGTTTCTCGATATGTTGGCGGTATAGGCCGACATTCGCTGGGCATCCAACCGAGAGTTGGATTCGAACTGACGAGCACTGGTCACCAGGGCGATGCGTTGCGCGAAGTCGAGCTTGTCGCAAGACAGAATCTCAGCTTCCACTTGTGCAGGTTCTACGTACGGCTTGCTCGCATCAATCGGTCTGGCTGTCCAGGCACCATCTTCTCCTCGTCGCCATTGACGGTTTTCATTGACGTGTCTGACCTCAACTGCCTGCCCTTTCGTGTCGGTTTCAATGCCGATTTCCTGACCAGCTACCTTGTAGCCGACAACCTTCTCACCTCTTCTGACCGTGGAAACATTGCTATCTAAATTAAGCGTTTCTACACGCCCATCCAGATGCATGGTGATACGTTCTCTGGTCTTAGTGTCATGATAGGTATAGGAGCCTTTGTCATCGACGGCTAACCGGTAACTTCGCGCCTCGTCTCCAAGCTTGTACGCATTCTCCTCTGCACCTTTGGTCCATTTGTAGGTTTTGCCATCAGTGGAGGTGACAGTCATTGCTTCCGGTTGCTCCAGGTTCTGCCGGTCGACTGAAAACCCTTCCTTAAACTTGAACTGCCTTCTCGAATTATCCGGAAACTTTATGTCCAGATCCATAGAGCCATCGGTGTTCCGAGTCTCGATGATGCCATCCGGACGATGAATCTCTCGCACACCTTTGCGTTCGCCACTGGCAGCGATTCTTGCTAATCCTCCAGTTCGCTCGTCGATTTCGTAGGTGCCATCGAAACCAGGTTTGGCCCTGGACAACTGTTCTCTAGTGGAGGCCAAATATCTTGCTCTCTGGCCACTGTCGAGTTGGGCGCTGGTTTCGTAATGCCTGGCGCTCTCCACCAGCTTCATCCTTTGTGGAACTGTCAGGTTATTATTAGTGAGGATGTCGGCTTCCAATGCGCTCGGGTCACTATAGGGTTTCGTGGCGTCGATGGGCTTCGCATTCCAGCGGCCATCAGTTGCACGCGTCCACAGGCGGTTTTCGTTGACATGGCGAAGTTCCGAAACCTGACCGCCGGTACCGGATACGACACCAATTTCGTGCTCTCCGAACCGATAGCCAACGA